>CALYSH010000008.1 GCA_945485625.1 uncultured Lachnospiraceae bacterium
ACCGGCAGCATCAACAAGGGTATCAGCGTTCTGTCCGTTATTTTTATTGCCGGAATGGTACTGTTCCGTTTGGCAGTGGCTGCCAAGGGTCCTGAGAAAGAAGAGGAGGCTCATTAAAGCTTTGTGGTCCACCTGGTACAATCCCATACCTCTGTAGCCAGGCCCTGGTAGAATTCAGGCTCGTGGCATACCATCAGTATGCTGCCCCTGTATTCCTTCAGGGCTCTTTTTAACTCTTCCTTTGCGTCCACATCCAGGTGGTTGGTGGGCTCATCTAACAGGAGAATGTTGGTGGGAGTATTCAAAAGCTTGCAGAGGCGTACCTTTGCTTGTTCCCCACCGCTTAATACCTTCACCTTACTTTCGATATGCTTGGTGGTGAGACCGCATTTGGCCAGGGCGGAGCGTACCTCATATTGGGTGAAGCCGGGGAAAACCTGCCAAATCTCCTCAATACAGCTATTGTTGCCGTCACCGCTCATCTCCTGCTCAAAATAACCAATCTCCAGATAATCGCCCTGAGTAACGCTGCCGCTTAACGGAGGAATCAGTCCCAGTAAGCTTTTTAACAGAGTGGTCTTACCGATACCGTTGGCACCGGTGAGCACAATCTTGCTGCCCCGCTCTACCTGGAGGGTCAGAGGAGAGGATAAGGGCTCGTTGTAACCGATTACCAAATCCCCGGTTTCGAATAAAATCCGTCCGGGTGTTCTGGCCTCTTTAAAGTGAAACTCAGGTTTAGGCTTTTCCTGCGCCAGCTCAATCACATCCATTTTGTCCAGCTTTTTCTGACGGGACATTGCCATGTTGCGGGTGGATACTCTTGCCTTATTCCGGGCTACAAAATCCTTTAAGTCCGCGATTTCCTTCTGCTGGCGGTTGTATGCAGCCTCCAGCTGGGACTTCTTCATGGCATAGACCTCCATGAACTTATCATAATCACCCACATAGCGGTTTAATTCCTGATTATCCATATGGTAAATCAGGTTGATAACGCTGTTTAAGAAGGGAATGTCATGGCTGATTAGGATAAAGGCATTTTCGTAATCAGTCAGATAACGCTTTAGCCATGCTATGTGCTCTGCATCCAGATAGTTGGTAGGCTCGTCCAGGAGGAGAATGTCGGGCTTTTCCAACAAAAGCTTGCCAAGAAGCACCTTGGTACGCTGGCCGCCGGACAATTCGGTGACATCACGGTCCAGTCCCATGTCCAGAAGTCCCAGTGCTCTGGCAACCTCCTCTACCTTGGCATCGATCATATAGAAGTCGTGCATGGTGAGCAGATCCTGTAATGTGCCGAATTCCTCCATGTACTGCTCCAGCTCCTCCGGGGTGGCTTCTCCCATCTTTTCGCAGATTTCGTTCATCTGTGCTTCCATATCGTACAAAAAGTCAAAGGCAGAAGACAGGACCTGACCGATGGTCTGACCGGGAGTCAGTACGGTGTGCTGGTCCAGATAACCTACGCGTACATTTTTTGCCCATTCAATCTTTCCCTCATCCGGCATTAGCTTACCGGTAATAATATTCATAAAAGTGGATTTGCCCTCGCCGTTGGCACCTACCAGGCCGATGTGCTCCCCCTTCAACAAACGAAAGGACACATCATTAAAAATCGCCCGGTCTCCAAAGCCGTGGGTCAGGTGTTCTACATTCAGTATACTCATGGATTTCCTCCGATTCTGTTTCGTGTTTATCCATTATACAGGAAAGTCTCCGCGTTGGGCAAGGGGATTGTAGAAAACTCCGTCTTCAACATCGATTGAAAGGTTGTATTTTGGCAACAAATGCATTAATATGAAAGTAACTGTTCTGAATAGTTCCTTTGTATGAAAGAAAGGCAGGGCTGACAGTATGGCCAGTTTGGGAATTCCGCAGAATACCATTGAGGTGCTGCAGAAATATCATTTTAATTTTCAGAAGAAATTCGGACAGAACTTCCTGATTGATCCAAATGTGTTAGAGCGTATCATGGATGCTGCGGAGATTACAGGGGAGGACTGCGTGCTGGAAATCGGTCCGGGTATCGGTACCATGACCCAGTATCTATGTGAGAGAGCGCGCCATGTAATCAGTGTTGAGATAGATAAAAACCTGATTCCGATTCTGGAGGATACTCTGGCAGCTTACGATAATAAAACCATAATCAACGAGGATATCCTGAAGGTGGATATGAACCGGCTGGCAGAGGAGTATAACGGGGGAAAACCTATGAAGGTGGTGGCAAATCTCCCGTATTATATTACCACGCCGATTATTATGGGGCTGTTTGAGAACAAGGTGCCCTTGAAGAGTATTACCATTATGGTGCAGAAGGAAGTGGCGGACCGAATGCAGGAGGAGCCCGGCACCAAGGATTACGGTGCCCTGTCCCTGGCCGTTCAGTACTATGCCAGACCGGAAATCGTAGCCAATGTGCCGCCAAATTGTTTTATCCCCCGTCCCAATGTGGGAAGTGCGGTAATACGACTGACCCGATATGAGGTACCTCCTGTAACGGTAAAGGACGAGAAGAAGATGTTCGAACTGATTCGGGCCAGCTTTAACCAGCGCAGGAAAACATTGGTAAACGGTCTTGGAAACGCCCGGAACCTGAACCTGTCCAAGGATAGAATCACCAAGGCACTGGAGGAAATGGGACTTTCACCCATGGTCCGCGGTGAGACCTTAAGCCTGGAGCAGTTTGCCCGGTTGTCCGACCTTTTATATGGATGATTTTGGTTGGAATCGATGGGTTCTTTTTTGCCATACATTTTGACATAAGAGGGTAGATTGTGATAAAATCAGACTATCTGTGAAGAGTATTTGAAAGCACCAGAAGAAAAAGGAGCCGGAGCATTGGATAAGTATGAATATAAAGTAAGAGCTGAGGAAATCAGACAACTGATTGCGGAAGGAAATTATGCACTGGCAGCGGAAATGGCTGACAGCATTGATTGGAGAGGGGTAAAAAGTGGTATGATGCGTTGCACCGTCAGTGATTTGTATAAAATAAACAGACGCTACGAGGATGCAAGGGATATGCTTCTTTTGGCTTATGACAAGAGACCCGGAAGCAGGACGATTTGCTATTCTCTCTGTGAGTTGTGCTTAAAGACCGGCGATTATGTGCAGGCCGTGGAGTATTACAAGGAATTCGTACAGGTGGCACCCAAGGATCCCGGGAAATATATTTTGCAGTATAAGATTTATGAGTCACAGGATGTAGGTCTGGAGGAGCGTATTCAGGTCTTGGAGGAATTAAAGCAGGCCGATTATCGTGAAAAATGGGCATATGAGCTGGCTTATCTGTACCATCGTATGGGTCTGGCGAGCCGTTGCGTGGAAGAGTGTGATGAACTGATTCTGTGGTTTGGAACCGGAAAATATGTAATCAAGGCTATGGAGTTAAAGATGCTGCATGAGCCTCTGACTGCGGAACAACAGGAGGCTTATGACCATCGTTTTGACCCTCAGGAGCCGGAGGCATCGGTGGTGGAGGAGCCCGTTGCGGAGGAGCCGGCGCCCAATGCTTCACAGATGAATGTGGTTCTGCCGGAGGTATCCGGGGAGACCAGGGTTTTTGATCCGCAGGATGTGGCAAGGGCTGCAAAAACTGAGACAGAGCCGGAGGAGGAAATGGACATCCATGTCAAAACCGTGGATGTAGGGGAATACAATACCATCAATCTGCAGGCAGAGCTTGCTGCCGGACTGGCAGAGCTTCTGGATGAGCCGGTCGAAGAGACCGTTGCAGAAAAAGAGACCATTGCAGAAGAGGAAGCGGGTGTAGAAGAGGAAGCGATTCCGGAAGAGGAAGCCATTGCAGAAGAGGAGACCCCGGTAGAAGAGGAGGCGTTTGCAGAAGAGGAGATTCTTGCGGAAGAGTCCGCGGAAGAGGATACGGAAGCACCTTATGAGGAGGAGCCTGTTTCGGAGGAACCGGTTTCCGTAGGTGTTGAGGAAAGAATGGCACAGGTACTCTCCCAGGATTCCGATGGACAAATCAGTCTGCATGTGCCCGAAGAGCAGAAGGTAGAGCGTCAGATTACCGGCCAGATGAATATTGAGGATATCCTGGTGGAATGGGAACGCATGAAGAAGGAAAATCAGGAGCGCCACGAAGAGCAGCTTCGCAAACAGGTATTGCAGCAGACCGGTGAAATGTTTACCGCCTTTGAGGCGTCCATTCGTGACGGTCTGTTGGAGCAGCTGGAAAAAGAGAATGCCGAGGAAGATGCATCGGAATATGCGGAGCCTGAGACCGAATCCGTAGCAGACCTTGAAACAGAGAACGAAGAGACGGACGAAGTAGAGGAGCTGGTTGATGTAGAGGAACCGGGTGAGGCAGAGGAGACGGACGAAATAGAAGAGCCGGGTGAAGTAGAGGAAACGGTTGAAGCTGAGGAGTCGGCAGAAGATATTGTTTTGGCAGGGGAGGATGCTGACGGGACAGAGGAAGCCGTTTCGGAGGAAAAGGCCGTAGCGGAGGAAGAGGCTCTTGCGTCAGAGGAACCGGAGGAGATTTCGGAAGAGGTGACGGAAGAGACGTCTAACGTTTCTGAGCCCCCGCAGAATCAGGCAAACGTCCGTGAATTAACTCCGGAGGAGAAGGAATTGTACGCTCCTTATATATATACCAAATCGGCAAGAGAGCAGTTGGTGAAGGCACTGGATTCCATCAGTATGGCTCCTTACACCGGTAACCTGATCATCACCGGTGCGGAGGGCATGGATACATTGACTCTGGCAAAGAGCATTGTGAATGAGGTGCAGCAGATTGACAGTAATTTCTCCGGCCGTGTGGCGAAAATTTCCGGTCAGACTCTGAATCATAAGGATGTGGCCGACATCCTTGGCCAGATTAAGAACGGCTCACTGATCATTGAGCATGTATCCCAGGTGAATGAGGACACGGTTAAGAAGCTGTATAAGGGGCTGCAGCAGGAGAACCAGGGAATGATTCTGGTGATTCTGGATACAAAAAAGAACATGAGAAGCTTTCTGCAGAACAATGCAAAGTTTGCTTCCGCATTTACTGCTTCCATTGATGTAGAACCCTTAAGTGATGATATTTTGGTGGCGATTGCCAGGAAGTATGCCAGAAGCAAGGAATTCAGCATTGATGATTTCGGTATGCTGGCTCTTCACAGACGCATTGACGAGAGACAGACCAGCGATCACGTAGTCACTGCCAATGAGGTGAAGGAGATCGTGGATGAAGCGATTCATCATGCAAAGAGAAAAACGCTGGGGCATTTTGCGGACGTATTGTTCGGTAAGAGATACGACGAAGAAGATATGATTATTCTGGGTGAGAAGGATTTTGTATAAGGAGGAAACAGGGTATGGCAAAAAAAACGATTGGGAAGGTTTTTTTGTCGGAGGACGATCAGTACTTATTTGGGCAGGGAACCCATTATGAAATCTACAAGAAGCTGGGAGCTCACCTTTCTTGTGAGGATGGAGAAGAAGGTACCTTTTTTGCGGTATGGGCACCCAATGCCAGGGATGTACATGTGGTTGGTTCCTTTAATAACTGGAATGAAACACAATATCCCATGGTAAAGCTGGGCGATGGAGGAATCTGGAGTCTCTTTATTCCCGGTGTGGGAGAGGGAGAGCTTTACAAGTATCTAATCACCGCCTATGACGGAAGAAAGCTCTATAAGGCAGATCCCTTTGCAAACTACGCTGAGCTGCGTCCCGGTACTGCTTCCAGAATAACAAATCTGGAGGGCTTTGACTGGAAGGATGAAAAGTGGCTTGAGAAAAGGGACACCCAGGACGTGTATAAAAAGCCTATGGCAATCTATGAGTGCCATATCGGTTCTTTTATGAAGCATCCCGATGGAACGGAGGACGGTTTTTATAATTACCGGGAGTTCGCAGACCGGATGGTGGAGTATCTGAAGGAGATGAAATATACCCATGTTGAGCTGATGGGTATTGCGGAGCATCCTTTTGACGGTTCCTGGGGATATCAGGTAACCGGCTATTATGCACCGACATCCCGTTATGGTACGCCCAAGGATTTCATGTACATGGTGAATCAATTTCACAAAGCCGGAATCGGCGTCATTCTGGACTGGGTACCGGCACATTTTGCAGTGGACGGACATGGACTGGGAACGTTTGACGGTCGCTGCATCTTTGAACATCCGGATCCACGTCTGGGAGAGCATCCCGACTGGGGAACCAAGATTTTCAACTATGGAAAATCGGAGGTCAAGAACTTCCTGATTGCCAATGTTTTGTTCTGGATAAGAGAGTTTCATATCGACGGAATCCGTGTGGATGCAGTGGCCTCCATGCTGTACCTGGATTACGGAAAGCAGGATGGACAGTGGGTTGCGAATAAGTATGGCGGCAAGGAGAATCTGGAAGCCATCGAGTTTTTCAAGCATATGAATTCGGTAGTGCGCGGCGCATATCCCGGATTTGTCACCATTGCGGAGGAATCCACCGCATGGCCCAATGTGACCGGCAATAACGGAAACGAGGGCCTGGGCTTTACCTTTAAGTGGAATATGGGGTGGATGCATGACTTCTGCGAGTATATGAAGTTAGATCCCATCTATCGTAAGGGCAATCATTATGCCATGACCTTTGCTATGAGCTACAATGAGAGTGAGAAATATATCCTGCCCTTATCTCACGACGAGGTGGTTCATCTGAAATGCTCCATGGTAAACAAGATGCCCGGCTACACCATTGATAAGTATGCAAATCTTCGCGCGGGCTACACATATATGTTTGGGCATTGCGGAAAGAAGCTCCTGTTCATGGGCCAGGATTTTGGTCAGGAGAGAGAGTGGAGTGAAGCCAGAGAGCTGGATTGGTTCCTGCTTGGCAATCCAATCAACAAAGGACTGCATGATTATGTAAAGGAGCTTTTGAAGATTTACAATAAGTACCCTGCATTGTATGAGTTTGATCATTCCTGGGAAGGCTTTGAGTGGATGAATGCAGATGATCAGGACAACAGTGTATATTCCTTCGTCCGTAAATCCTCCACCAAAAGAAACCGTCTTCTCTTTGTGATTAACATGACGCCTGTGAAAAGAGAAGCTTACCGGGTACCGGTACCTGTTTTGAAGAAGTACCGACTTTTGTTAAACAGTGATGAGGAGCGTTTCGGCGGCTTTGGAAATCCTGTGAAGGAAGAAATTTCTGCTGAGAAGGTACCCTTCCACAATCAGAAGTATTCCATTGAAGTGGATCTTCCTCCCTACGCAGCCTGCGTCTTTTTGTTCTAAGGTTAAGAATTGAATCCGGCAGACCGAAATACAAGGTGAGTGCAACTCAATGCACTCGCCTCTTTTTTTATAAACAAACTCAGTGCAGAGGTGTTATTCGTGAAAATCTTATTTCCAAATCATCAAGAGTATCAATTGGATAAGCAGTCTGCTATAGGCAGTCGGGAAAAGAACCGGGGCGTACAGGAGAGCGAACTGCCCGGCAGCTTTTGGGGCACCGGATGCATTTTGGATGGTCAAAGGGCGGGGATGCTGTTTCAACAGACGGTGAGTGGTACCGGCAGCAGCCTGGAAGAGCTAAAGGAGAATGCAAAGTTTCAGGATGTGGGAATTCTACAGGATTATATGACAGTGATGTCACATACAATGTCCGGGGAGGATTATGCCAAACTGGAAAAGGACGGGTTTCATTTTGAACAGCTGGAACCGGAGGAAGCGGTAACCATTCTGGATAAGATTAAGGCACAGCTGATACAGGCAGGAGAATATATCGAGGGTTATACAGATCAGGTGGATGAGGCTGTGCTGGCGGAGGCTTTGGGCAGCGCCACATTGGCAAGAGAGCTTTCGGAGAACATGAAGAATGCGGATATTCCTGTCTACGATGAAACCGTTGCAGAGATTTGCCGGGCCTGGGATATGGCTGCACAGCTGCAGACGCCCTTAGACGCCACGTATGCATACCTGATGGAGCAGGGACTGGAGCCCCGGATAGAAAATCTTTATCTGGCTCAGAATTGCGGAAATGTGGAGGAAAGAAACAGTCAACCCATGTATTATAAAGAAGAGGTGCAGGGTTATTACGCACCGGAGGCTTCCGGACAGGGCGTTTTTTCGGAGAATTCAGAACGATTTCTGGAGCAGGCAGAACACATTATGGATGAACTGGGAGTGGACGGAGAGGAGCAGAGAAAAGAGGCCCTCTGGCTGCTGCAGAATCATATGGAGCCTTCCTTCGAAAATCTGGAGCGTTTGAAAAACCTGAAATCGGTTTCCTTCCCCGTTACGGAGGAAACCTTTGCCAAGGCTGTAACCAATGCACTTTTAATGGGAGAAAAGCCTGTATACGCAGACCTGTCGCTTCCGGAAAATTTATATGAGAAGGCTTCCCGCATGTTAATCAAATATCGGGAAGTGGAAGAAGCAAGACTTCATATGAGTGCTGAAGTCAATGTGCGGCTCTTAAGAAACGGCTTTTCCATCGATACGGCTTCCATGGAGGAGGTTGTTGAGGGTCTGAAGCAGGCGGAACAGGAGCTGGCCAATCGGTACTTCCCCGGGGTATCGGATGCGGTGGACAGGTACCGATTATACCGGAATACAGATAGTATTATACAGGAGCTTCCTCTCCTGCCGGCAAAGAATATCGCCATGCTGAGTGGAAATGGTTTGCAGACCGTTGGCCTGTCAGACTTTTACGAGAAGGCTTCTGGGGAAAGAGAGAGGCTTTTGGCTGCTTCTAAGGAGTATGAGCTGCTGGGAACGTCTCCCAGAGCGGATTTGGGTGACAGCATCCGGAAGGCTTTTGGAAATGTTGAACAGCTTCTTTCTCAGCTGCATATAGAAGCAAACGAGGAAAATTGTCGAGCGGTACGTATTCTAGGATACAATCAGATGGAGATTACAGCTGAGACCATTGCGGAAATCAGGGAGGCGGATGCTTCCGTGCAGCAGGTGATTGGGAAAATGACTCCGGCGGCAGTGCTTCGGATGATTCGGGACGGAGTCAATCCTCTGGAGCATAGCTTTGAGCAGCTGAATGATTACTTTGACGGACTGCCTGCAGAGTATGAGGAAGAAGCAGTAAAATACAGTAAATTCCTTTATGGTCTGGAACAGAGGAAGGAAATAACCGGGGAGGAACGGGACTCCTTTATTGGAGTGTACCGTCTGCTTCGTCAGATTGAAAAGACAGATGGCGCGGCCATCGGAGCTTTGGTGAATACCGGGGCAGAGCTGCATTTCCGGAATCTGTTGTCTGCGGTTCGAACCGGAAAGGTAAAGGCAGTGGATGTGCGTCTGGACAGATACGCAGGTGTGCTGGAGGAGCTGGTTGCCAAAGGAGATAACATTTCGGATCAGATTTCCAGGGCGTTCCTGTCCGATACAAGGGAAATAATGGAAAAGATTACCGACGAGGAAACAGAGCGGGACTTCCTGTGGGAGCAGCAAAGGCAGAACAGGGAAGCAGGTTTAGAGGTGGATTCTGAGAGTGCAAAGCTGGTACAGAAGGCAGAGCTTCCTTTGAATCTGGAAAATCTCCTTGCGGCACAGAATCTTCGAAAGAAGGGTACAAATCCGTTCCTGCCGGAGAACTCCCGGAATGAAACGCTGGAGGAATTATTCACGGAAGCAGAGGATGCGCAGGGATTTACCCGGGCGTATCAACAGGAGCTGGATGGATATCAAAAAGATCTGGAACAGCTTACCATGGAGGCTGATTCGGTGGTGGATGTAAAGCGTTTCCGGCTGATGCATAAACAGATTTCTGTCATGAGTGCTCTGGCAGAAAAACAGGAGTATGATATACCAATGTATCTGGGAGGTGAGTTGACCAGAGTGCACTTAACACTGGAGCGCGAAAAGGAGAATGCAGGTCAGGTGGCACTTATTGTTACAATGCCCGGAAAGAATGGACAGGATGAGAGCCTGGAAGCAAACTTCTCCGTATCCGGTGAGCGCCTGAGCGGATATTATGTAACAAATCAGCCGGATATGGTAATGAAATTGAAACAGGGAACCGATATATTTAGAGAATTGATCAAGGAGGAAACTTCCTGGAGCATGGATGCCGACCTGCCGATTTTAGATCAGAGTGCCGGGGATAAAGCGGGACAGAAGGCAGGGGGAAGAAATCGGACCACGGTGAAGGAAAGGCTTTCGGCACCTGTGGCAGAAACTCTTCAAAACAACAAAATCTCGGATGCGGAGTTATTCCGGATTGCCAGACTGTTCCTGCGGGCAATGAAGGACACTGCCCCGAGTGAAAGAGGTGTCTATGAGAATTAATTATAATGTATCTGCTATGATTTCCAACAACGCATTGACCAATAACGATAATCTGCTGACCAAATCCTTACAGAGATTGTCTTCCGGATATAAATTGAACAATGCAAAGGATAACCCGGCAGGGCTTGCCATGGCAAAGCGTATGAATGCCCAGATAGAAGGAATCTCCGTAGCAGGGCAGAATGCCAGTGATGGTGTATCCATCATTGAAACAGCAGACGGAGCGTTGAGCGAAGTCAGCGATATGCTTCAGCGTATGAATGAGCTGGCAGTGAAAGCCTCCAACGGTACAATGACCCAAGAGGACCGGGAGATCATTCAGAGCGAGATTGCGCAGTTAAAGAGCGAGATTACCCGTGTGGCAGATACGACAGAGTTTAACGGACAGAAGCTTTTGAACGGTGAATTCGCACGTAAGGGATATACCGACGTACAGGAAATCAAGGTAAATTCCTACTCCGCAGAGGTGCGTGTAGATGATTATGAGGTGAACGGAATCTCCCTATCCAGGGATCCGGATACGAAGGAGCTCACATTAAACAGTATCAGTCTGGGAAAGAATTTTCCCGATGATGCCAGGGCTTATCTGGAGGATGAGCTGATTGTCATTAAGGCCGGCGAGGGCTTTGAGATGAAGCTGGATGTATCTGCCGTGAAGGACCCTGCATACAATAGCGGAAGCTTTACAGTGAAGGCGACCGGAATCGGTTCCATGAGACTGCAGGTTGGTTCCAATGAAGGCCAGGTATTGGAGATGGATATCCCCATGGTCAGCTTACAGAATCTGAATCTGGAACCGGTGGATGTAAGTACTGCCGAAGGGGCAAATGATGCCATTGACCGTATTGATGTGGCTATTCAAAGGTTGTCCGAAATCAGAGGACGGCTGGGCGCGTATCAGAACCGCCTGGAGTCCACCATCAACAGCCTGGATATCACTACCGAAAATATGACCGCCGCTTACTCGCGTATTATGGATGTGGATATGGCGGAAGAAATGTCCCAGTATACCACTGCACAGGTATTAACCCAGGCCGGTACCTCTATGCTGGCACAGGCAAATGAAAGACCTTCCCAGGTATTGCAACTGTTGCAGTAATTCATTCGGGAGATTGAGGCGGAGGAATATATGACCAGTGAAATGAAACAACAATTTACCCTTCGTATTTCCCAGGCAAACGCTACGGAGCTTGTGGTGATTCTGTATGAGATGCTCCTTCAGAATGTGGAGGAAGCCGGGGAGGCAATCCGGCAGCAGGACAAACAGACCTTTACGGAAAGCATAAATCGTGCCAGAGGTTGTTTGAGTGAGCTGCTTCAATCGGTTAATCCTCAGTATGAGATAGGCAGAAATCTGAATCAGCTTTATTTCTTTTGCATCAGACGATTGGCAAACAGCCGGTATCATATGGAAGAAAAACCTCTGGCAGAGATTGAGAAGGTGATTCGGCCCCTGCTGGGAGCGTACAGGGAAGTTTCCGCCCGGAATCCGGCGGGTCCCGTGATGGAGAACTCACAGAGTGTATATGTGGGTCTGACCTATGGACGGCATACCTTAACCGAAAACATGGCTGACCAGAGCCCGAATCGGGGAATGTTTGCCTGAAGCAGTCTGAACGGTTTCGGTAGTTGGCTGAGAGAGTTCGGTAAGATATTTGTATCTCTTTTGCAGTGCGTTGATTTCGTAAATGTAGCTGTCAATTAAGTCAGCATCTGTAGCATGATCAAAACCCGTGTAGGCATTGGCAAGTGCCTGGCGGGTTTTTTCTATTGCTGTATCAAGCTCCACATCGGACAACTCTAATGCGACAGGAGTGTCACAAAATTTCTCCGATTTATAAAACATTTTCATGGTGATATTCTCCTTTCCGTAGTTGTTAAAAGTATAGCCATGCAAAAAAGGAAATATACCAGAAATAGGAAATAGAATCAGAATAGGTATGTTTTGCCGGAAGGAAGCATAGGATGGGACTAGAAGGGAGGCTGATAAAATGGAGTGGCTCGTCAATTTGATCATGAGAGGAATACTGGGGATTCTGGCAATCCATTTTATCAATGTGGGGCTTTCCTTTATTGGAATCAGTCTGGGAGTTGGAATCAACTTCTTTACCATAGGGGTAATGGCCATTTTGGGTTTGCCAGGATTGCTGGTGTTGTACGGCTTTGGCCTTTATCAACTTCTCTAAAATAGTATGCTTCATTTTGTCGGTAATGCACAAAAGATTTTTTTGTGCATTTTTTTACTTGTCATGAAATGAAATTGATTCTATAATGCGACTATCAAATCATTTTTCTATGTTCCGGGCGCTTCGCCCATATTTCACATGATTAGGAGCTGATATATTTGTTTTTGTTGTTGGCGGGACTTTTTATGGCCGGTCTCTATGACTATGGGTGCAGAAGAATTCCCAATTGGTTAATTGCCCTCCTGCTTTTGTGGGGGTTGCTCCGGGCCTGGCTCACAGGAGGAATCCCCGGTTTGTTTCTTTTCGTCTGTTTGTCTGTTCTGATTACCCTGGTCTTCTATCCTTTCTTTCGCATGGGTGCCCTTGGGGCCGGTGATGTAAAGCTTCTGGGGGTCTGTACTCCATTTTTACCCTGTGACGAAATGTTATCCTTTTTGTTTTGCACCATGGTAATAGGCGCATTTTTGGGGATTCTTCATTTCGCATATTATGGGAATGCCTTGGAACGTTTTCGATATCTGGCAGCATATATTCGGGATTGTATGGCGGAAAAGCGCTGGAAGCTGTATGAGGAGAACAGCAGGCGCAGCCGAAGGACCGGAATTTGTATGGCAGGACCTATATTGATCAGCACGTTACTTTATCTGGGAGGGATATATTGAGTGAATAAAAATATTCTGATTTTGTATGATTCGGAAACGGAATATACCACCTTGATGGGAGAATACCTGGGAAAGCAAAAGAACATTCCATGGGATATTCATTGTTATACGGAGATAGGGAATTTACTGGAACACGAGACAAATCCGGTGAGTATGCTTGTGGTGGCCGAGGGAAGCTTTTCGGAGGAGTTACAAAAGCTTTCGGCAGAAAAAACGGTGCTCCTCAACGAAAGCGGGCTGGTGAAATGGGGACAGTATCCAAATATCAACAAGTACCAGAAGGCAGAAGCGGTATTGCGGGAATTGTTGGAGATATATGCTGAAATAGCAACCATGCCCCTGATTCATTTGAAAAACAATGCCCGTACGGTTTTCTGGGGCTTTTATTCACCCATTCGAAGATGCCTTCAGACCAGCCTTTCGTTAACACTGGCGCATCTTCTTGCCCGGAGCCATTCGGTGCTCTTTCTTTCTCTGGAACAATTCTCCGGTGTTGGGGACGGTTTGGAAAACGACAGAGGGAGGGATTTGACGGATGTCCTGTATTTTCTGGGAACCGATACAGAAAAGTTTCCGCTTCGTCTTCAGTCCATGATACACCACAGGGAGGGAGTGGATTATCTTCCAACCATTCGATATGGACAAAACCTTTTAACGGTATCCCCCGGGGAGTGGCTGCTTCTCATGGAGAAAATTGGTGATCTGAAGGAATACGACTATGTGTTGATGGATTTAAGCGAGGGAGTGCAGGGACTGGCGGATATCCTGCGGGCCTGTGCAACGGTGTTTTGTATTACAAAGAATGATCGAATCTCCCGGGGAAAGCTCTATCAATATGAAAAGTTTTTAACCACCTGTTCCTATGAGGATGTGCTGGAAAAGACGGTTCGCTGTAATATACCGAACATCAAACGTCTTCCGGATGAAATGGATCAGATAGGCAGGGGTGAACTGGCGGAATATGCAGAGAAGCTTCTGGAGGATGTGGGAGGCAGGGATGGATTATAAGAGGATAAAGAAGCAGCTGCGGGAGAGCATCCAGAATCGATTGGATTTCGGAAAGGATTGGACGGACCAGGATATTCAGGAGGCGATTGACGAAGCAGTGATAAACAGTGACGAGGTGGCTTTCTGTTCGCTGGAGCTGCGAAAACGACTGCGGAAGGAATTGTTTGATTCCCTGAGAAGACTGGATATACTGCAGATTTTTGTAGAGGATCCGGAGATATCAGAAATTATGATTAACGGAAATGAAGCAATCTTTGTGGAAAAGAAGGGGAGAATCATTCCCCTGGACATCCGTTTTGATTCATTGGAAAAACTGAATGATGTGATTCAGCGCATTGTGGCAGGATGTAACCGGGTAGTAAACGAGGCCTCCCCCATTGTGGATGCCAGACTCAGTGACGGCTCCCGTGTAAATGTAGTCATGCCACCGATTGCGCTAAACGGACCAATCGTAACCATTCGCCGATTTCCGGAGCACCCCATCACTATGGAGCAGTTGATCGGATTTCAGTCCATTTCCGGAGAAGCGGCAGGGTTTTTACAAAGGCTGGTGGAAGCCCGTTACAACATCTTTATCAGTGGGGGTACGGGAAGTGGGAAGACAACCTTCTTAAATGTCCTTTCTGCCTTTATCGAACCCTCTGCACGTGTGATTACAGTGGAGGACAGTGCAGAGCTGCAGTTGGTGAAGATATCCAATCTGGTGCGGCTGGAAACCAGAAACAGCAACATGGAAGGATGCAGGGAGATCAGTATGAGGGATTTGATCCGTTCCTCCCTGCGTATGCGGCCTGACCGGATCATCGTAGGTGAGGTGCGTGGGCCGGAGGCCTTTGATATGCTCCAGTGTATGAATACCGGCCATGACGGAAGCATGTGTACCGGACATGCCAATTCCGCAAGAGACATGCTGAGTCGATTGGAAAATATGATTTTGATGGGGATGGAATTGCCTCTTACGGCTATACGTCAGCAAATCGCATCCGGAATTGATATTCTGGTGCATCTGGGGCGACTTCGTGATAAATCCAGGAGAGTCATGGAGGTGTGGGAAATCTTAGGTGTTTCCGATGGGGAATATCAGTTAAGTCCCTTGTATCTTTTTGAGGAGAACGGGGAAACAGAGGATGGAAAAGTGCTTGGGGAACTGGTCAGGAAGGGGGAACTGCAGAATGTCCGAAAGCTTAAAGAAGCGGGACTATCATAGCTATCCTCTCTCTATTTGGGAAAAAATCTGGTTTATGACTCAGGCTGCGGGAGTTGTGCTTTTACTGACGCTGTTTTTTTACCAAAGTCTTTGGGCTGTGCTTCCCTTGTCGGGAATCGGTTTCTGGTATTATAAACGTCTCTGCAGGGAGAAGGCCTATCAGTGCAGAGAGGAGCTGGGAACCCAGTTTCGGGAGTGCCTTCTGGCGGTATCTGCCGCATTGCAGGCCGGTTACGCGGTGGAGAATGCGTTTGTGGAGAGCCGGGAGGAAATGCAGAGCCTGTACGGAAAGGAATCGCTGATTTATCAGGAACTGGAGTTTATTCGCCGGGGCCTTGTCATCAATATTTCCCTGGAGGAATTACTGAATGACCTGGCCGGGCGAAGTGAAGTGGAGGAAATCCTGCAGTTTGCGCAGATTTTTTCCATAGCAAAAAAAAGCGGCGGAGATTTGCCCCGAATCATCCGGACCACGGCGAATCTGTCGGTCCAGCGGGCGGAAACCAAACAGGAGGTGGAGGTTCTGCTGTCAGGGAAAACAATGGAACTGAATGTGATGCGGCTGATGCCCTTTGGCATACTGGCCTACATCGGGCTTTCCTATCCCGGATATTTTTCCCCTTTGTATCACAGCCTGCAGGGAGTAATCATCATGACGCTGTGCCTGGCAGTTTATTCAGGGGCTTTTTTGCTTGGAGACTGTATTTTGAATCAGATTCGGGCCCGGCTTTCCGGAAAGAATGTGCATAGGACTCCGAAATGTCCGGAA
>CALYSH010000009.1 GCA_945485625.1 uncultured Lachnospiraceae bacterium
CCATTCCGGAAGACGATTCCTTCCGGGTCGAATCGACCATCAAATCAAAAAGGAAATTCAGAGGAATCCTGTAAAAAATGACGTTCCACCGACGTAGACGTTGCGCTTACCAAAGATTAGTTTGAAAGGGTGCTTTTGAGATGATATCACAAGGGCAGGGCCTGCAGGAAATTACACAAGGGCAGGGCCTGCAAGAAATCATTGCATGCTCTGCCTTTTTGCGTTATAATGTAGACAATAATGTTCTTTTACAAGGAAAGGAAAGACGATTATGTGCGGTATTGTTGGATATGTGGGAATGAAGCAGGCTGCTCCTATTTTGTTGGAAGGCCTGTCCAAGTTAGAGTATAGAGGATATGATTCCGCCGGTATCGCGGTACGCGACGGCGAGAAGGATGTTACGATAGTCAAGGCCAAGGGACGTCTGAAGGGTTTGTTTGAGAAGACGGAAGAAGGGAAGGCAGTTCCCGGTACCTGCGGTATCGGTCATACCAGATGGGCTACCCATGGGGAACCCTCCGAGACCAATGCGCATCCTCATCGCAGTGATGACGGCAATGTTACCGCAGTGCATAACGGTATCATTGAGAATTATCAGGAATTAAAGGATAAGCTGCTTCGTAAGGGGTATACTTTCTATTCCCAGACCGATACAGAGGTTGTTACCAAGCTGGTGGACTATTATTACAAGAAGTACCAGATGGGCCCCATTGATGCCATTGCGAAGACCATGGTGCGCGTCCGCGGTTCCTATGCGCTGGCTGTTATGTTCAAGGAGCATCCCGGTGAAATCTATTGCGCCCGTAAGGAAAGCCCCATGATAATCGGGGTACGGGATGGCGAGTCATTTGTCGCGTCCGATGTACCTGCGATTTTGAAATATACCCGTAATGTGTATTATATCGATAACCTGGAGATGGTAAAGCTCTCTGCGGGTCAGGTGACCTTCTATAACCTGGATGGTGAAGAAGTACAGAAAGAAATGAAGGAGATTACCTGGAATGCGGAAGCTGCGGAAAAGGGCGGCTTCGAGCATTTCATGATGAAGGAGATTCATGAACAGCCCAGAGCTGTGCAGGATACCTTGAATTCTGTATGGAAGGACGGACGGATTGATCTGGAGGAGGTTGGTCTTTCCGATGAGGAGATTCGAAAGCTCTCCCGTATTTATATTGTAGCCTGCGGTTCCGCATGGCATGTAGGTATGGCAGCGCAGTATGTGATTGAGGATCTGGCCAAGGTGCCCGTTCGTGTGGAGCTGGCTTCCGAGTTCCGTTATCGGAAACCTATTCTGGAGAAGGACAGTATGGTCATCGTCATCAGTCAGTCCGGTGAGACCGCAGACACCCTTGCAGCTCTTCGTGAGGCGAAGAATCGCGGTATTACCACCCTTGCCATTGTAAATGTGGTAGGCAGCTCCATTGCCAGAGAGGCAGACCATGTATTCTATACCATGGCAGGTCCGGAGATTTCCGTAGCCACCACCAAGGCTTACAGCGCCCAGCTCATTGCCTGCGACTGTCTGGCTCTTCAGCTGGCATATGTGCGTGGGGAGATTACGGAGGAAACCTACATCAACCTGATTGCGGAGCTTCAGACTCTGCCCGGGAAGATTCAGGAGATTATTTCCGACAAGGAGAGAATTCAGTGGTTTGCAGCCAAGTTTGCAAACGTACAGGATGTATTTTTTATCGGCCGTGGGATTGATTATGCCATCTGTCTGGAGGGCAGCCTGAAGATGAAGGAGATCAGCTATATCCACAGTGAGGCCTATGCGGCAGGTGAGTTAAAGCACGGTACCATCAGCCTGATTGAGGATGGTACTCTGGTCATCAGTTGTCTGACCCAGAATGATTTGTATGAGAAGATGATCAGCAACATGGTAGAGGTAAAGAGCCGTGGTGCATATCTCATGGGTCTTACCACCTATGGCCATTACAGCATAGAGGATACTGCGGAATTTACCGTTTATGTACCCAAGACCGATGAGCATTTTACCCCCAGCCTGGCTGTGGTTCCCCTGCAGCTGATGGGTTATTATATCAGTGTTGCAAGGGGTCTGGATGTGGATAAACCCAGAAACCTGGCAAAGAGTGTGACGGTAGAATAAGGTCCGGAAAACTTTGCATTGAATGGATGCTTTCAAGATGATATACTCGTCTTGAAAGCATTTATGTTTTATAGGAGAGAATAGTGTGAAAAAAGCGTTGATTACAGGGATTACAGGACAGGATGGTTCCTATCTGGCAGAGCTTCTGCTGGAGAAGGGATATGAGGTGCACGGGATTACCAGACGTGCTTCTGTGGCAAATACCGCTAGGATCAATCATTTGATTGCAGACAACAGAATCACGTTGCATGATGGAGATTTGTCGGATTCTTCTTCTCTGGTGCGCATCATTAACCTGGTTCAGCCCGATGAAATCTACAATCTGGCCGCACAGTCCCATGTGCAGGTGTCCTTTGATGTACCGGAGTATTCCGGCGATGTGGATGCCATCGGTGTCCTTCGTGTTCTTGAGGCAATCCGTATCCTGGGGCTGGAGAAGAAAACAAAATTTTATCAGGCGTCCACCTCTGAGCTGTACGGTAAGGTGGAGGAGATTCCTCAGAAGGAAACCACTCCCTTTCATCCCTACAGTCCCTATGCGGTGGCAAAGCAGTACGGCTTCTGGATTACGAAAGAATATCGGGAAGCCTATGGGATGTTTGCCGTAAACGGCATTCTGTTTAATCATGAGTCCGAGCGCCGCGGGGAGAATTTTGTCACCCGTAAGATTACTCTGGCAGCAGGGCGGATTGCAGAAGGGCTGCAGGATCATCTGGAACTGGGTAATCTGGATTCCCTTCGTGACTGGGGATACGCCAGGGATTATGTAGAGTGTATGTGGTTGATGCTGCAGCATGACACCCCGGAGGATTTCGTCATCGCTACCGGAGAGCAGCATACCGTTCGTGATTTTACCGAGAGAGCGTTCAGGGCAAATGGGATGGAGCTTCGCTGGGAAGGTACCGGCGTGGACGAAAAGGGCTACGATGCAGCCACAGGGAAGCTGCTGGTATGTGTAAATCCCCAGTGGTTCCGCCCCACCGATGTGGATAATCTCCTGGGAGACCCCACTAAGGCAAAGACGGTGCTTGGCTGGAATCCCAGAAAGACCTCTTATGAGGAATTGGTGGAAATTATGGCAAAGCATGACCGTGAACTGGCGAAAAGTGAGGTTCGTTTATGCAGATAATTTTGTTGTCCGGAGGAAGCGGCAGGCGGCTCTGGCCCCTGTCCAATGATGTGCGTTCCAAGCAGTTCATCCGGATATTCAGGAATGAGAATGGTGAATATGAGTCCATGGTACAGCGGATGTATCGTCAGATCCGGAAGGTGGATCCGGATGCGGTGGTTACCATAGCTACCGCCAAATCCCAGGTGTCCGCCATCCGCAATCAGCTGGGTGACCGGGTGGGCATCAGTGTGGAGCCCTGCAGAAGGGATACCTTCCCTGCCATTGCCTTGGCCAGCGCCTATTTGAGGGATGTACAGGGGGTGCCCGAGGAAGAGCCGGTGGTGGTTTGCCCTGTGGACCCTTATGTAGAGGATGATTACTTCGCCGCATTAAAGGACTTGGGAGCTCAGGCAGCCCGGGGAGAAGCCAATCTGGTGTTGATGGGCATAGCGCCTACTTATCCAAGTGCAAAGTATGGTTATATTATTCCGTCGTCCCAGGGGATGCTCAGTGACGTACAGGCCTTCCGGGAAAAGCCGGACGAGGACACGGCAAGGCGTTATATCGCGAAAGGAGCCCTCTGGAACGGAGGTGTATTTGCATATAAGCTGGGTTATGTGCTTCGAAAGGTCCATGAGCGGATTGAGTTTACGGACTATAATGATTTATTGGCGAAGTATGATACCCTGGAGAAAATCAGCTTTGACTATGCGGTGGTGGAGAAGGAGAGCCGGATTCAGGTGCTCCGTTATGCCGGGCAGTGGAAGGACCTGGGGACCTGGAATACGCTGACAGAGGCCATGGAGGAACCCACTATCGGGGATGTGATTTTAAGTGACACCTGTGAAAATGTGCATGTGATCAATGATTTGGACATACCGGTGGTTTGTACCGGATTGAAGGATGTGGTGGTGGCTGCGGCACCGGACGGTATCCTGGTATCGGACAAGGGGCAGTCCAGCTATATCAAGCCCATCGTAGATAAGCTGGAGCATGGGATTATGTATGCGGAGAAGTCCTGGGGGAGCTTTCGGGTCATCGATGTACAGGATGGGAGCATGACCTTCCGGGTGCAGCTGAATCCCGGGCATGCCATGAAGTATCACTGCCACAGACGCCGGGACGAGGTGTGGACCATAGTATCCGGCACCGGGTATGCGGTGATTGACGGAGAGAAGCGGCCGGTAAAGGCCGGAGATGTGATTCAGCTGCCTGTAGGAGTTTTTCACACCGTATATGCCGAAACAGAGCTGAAAATAATAGAGGTTCAGCTGGGAAGCGATATATCCGTGGAGGATAAAGAGGTTCGCTGTCCGGAGGAGTAAGAGATTATGATGGAGAAAGAAGCAAAGATTTATGTGGCAGGCCATAGAGGGATGGTGGGCTCCGCCATCGTTCGCGCGTTAAACCGGGAGGGCTATCACAACCTTTTGACCAAAACGCATTCGGAGTTAAATCTGTGCCGACAGGAGGAAGTAGAGCAGTTCTTTGCGGAGGAAAAGCCGGATTATGTATTCCTGGCAGCGGCAAAGGTGGGTGGCATCGTAGCCAATTCCCAGGCCCTGGCGGACTTTATGTATGAAAATATGATTCTGGAAATGAATGTGATTCATGCAGCATGGCAGAATCAGTGCAAGAAGCTGTTATTCCTGGGGAGCAGCTGTATTTATCCCCGTATGGCGCCTCAGCCCATGCCGGAGAGCTGTCTGTTGACCTCGGAGCTGGAGAAGACAAATGAGGCTTATGCATTAGCGAAGATTTCGGGCTTAAAGTATTGCGAGTTTTTGAATCGTCAGTACGGTACCGACTATATTTCCGCCATGCCCACCAATCTGTACGGTCCAAACGATAATTATCATCCCACCCACAGCCACGTGCTGCCGGCACTGATTCGCCGCTTCCACGAGGCAAAGGAAGCCGGGTTGCCCGAAGTGGTTTGCTGGGGTACCGGTTCTCCCCTGCGGGAGTTTCTGTATGTGGATGATCTGGCGGAGGCCTGTGTGTTCCTCATGAATCATTACTCCGGCAACGAAACCGTAAACGTAGGTACCGGTAAGGAGTTAACCATTAAGGAGCTCACCGGGCTGGTGGCAAAGGTGGTAGGCTTTACCGGCGAAATCAAGTGGGATACCACCAAACCCGACGGCACGCCCAGAAAGCTACTGGACGTATCCAAGTTAGAAAAGCTTGGTTGGAGGTATAAGGTGGAGCTGGAGGATGGAATCCGCCTGGCGTATGAGGATTTTTTGAATAATCCCATTCGTGTGGAGAGATAAAGAATCATTTGAAAAGATGCTTTCGAGATGATATACTCATTTTGAAAGTATCTTTTTCTTTTCTGTCATCATATCTTGCAAATGATATGCATAACTTTATTTCCAATGATAAAATATGAATATGAAAATGTGAATTATTAAAAAGAAACTCAAATCGAATTTGAGTTTCTGCAATTTATTTAAGAAACTTTCTTAAAAATATTGCGAAATCTCAAATTTTAAGATAGAATCTTAAGAAAATGAAAGGAAACTGAAATGACAGCTGAAGAATTATTAGAGAAATTGGATATGATTCAAAAAATGAAGTCAGAAACTGCAACGCTGGAAATCAAAAGTGGAGAACATGGATGTCCAAAGCATTTATATGACACCTTATCTTCGTTTTCGAATCAGGATGATGGTGGCGTTATTATCTTTGGAGTGGATGAGGATAAGGATTTTCAGGAAGTTGGTGTGTACGATCCCCGTGATATCCAAAAAAAGATTAATGAGCAATGTTTGCAGATGGAGCCGGTAGTTCGACCTTTGTTAACGGTGGTAGAAAGGAATGAAAAGTTTTTTGTATCTGCTGAAATCCCGGGGGTGGACATTGTGGACAGACCTGTTTTTTACCAGGGACGCGGTAGGGTAAAGGGATCATATACGCGAATTGGTGATAGTGATGAGCCCATGACAGAATACGAAGTGTACAGCTATGAGGCATATCGAAAGAAATATCAGGATGATATTCGGGAAGTACCCCGTGCAAAATTTGATGGATTAAAAAAAGACTTGTTGGCAGAGTATGTGATGCTTCTCAAAAAAGGGAAACCGCATCTGGCGGCGATGCAGGACAATGCTATTTTTGATATAATGAGCTTAAGAAAAAATGATGAAGCGACCTTATGCGCGGTGATGAATTTCAGTCCTTATCCTCAGGCATACTTTCCACAATTGTGTATTATCGCCACGGTTGTTCCGGGAAATGAGGTAGGTGTTATCGGAGAACTCGGGGAGCGATTCGTAGACAATCAGCGGATTGAAGGGACAATTTCCGAAATGCTGGATGGTGCCATGCAGTTCGTAAGCAGAAATATGAGAACGCGTACAATTATTAATTCTGCTACCGGCAAACGTGAGGATCGAACCGATTATCCGATTCCGGCAATCAGAGAGGCAATTCTGAATGCTTTGGTCCATCGGGATTACAGTATTCATACAGAAGGAATGCCGATTCAGTTGATTATGTTTGACGACAGGATGGAAATTCGAAATCCCGGTGGAATCTATGGCAGAATCAAGATTGATCAGTTGGGAAAGGTACAGCCGGATACCAGAAATCCGGTTTTGGCTTCCGAGCTGGAAGTGTTGAAAATTACAGAGAACCGTTATTCCGGCATACCCACAATTCGTAGAGTTATGCAGGAATACAATCTGAGGCAACCGGAATTTCTGGATGAACGGGGAAGCTTCATTGTGAAGCTGTATAAGTATGAGAAGGCGGAGCAGAGGGAAAAAGCAGAAAATACAGATGAAAATGGGTTGATTTTGTTCTGCAAAACACCTCGAACCAGGAAGGAAATATGCGAGTATTTGGGATTGAGTTCCATTACCTACGCGATTCAGACTCATGTGATGCCGCTGGTAGAGACCGGAGTAATTAAGATGAGTAAGCCGGATAAGCCCCAAAGCCCGAAACAATTGTTTTACAGTGAATAGAGTTATGGGAACGAAAAGAGAAGCGATTTTACATGGTGTGTGCAAAAACGCTTCTCTTTTTTTGCATTCAGTGGTATAATAAAACGATAAATTGCGTTACTATGCCTTTTTGTAGGTGATTTGGAGGAATTGTATGGAACAATTGGCTATATTCGGAGGGACACCGGTAAGGGAAACTCCAATTTATTACGGCAGACAGTGCATTGAACAGGACGATATTGATGCGGTAATTGATACGCTTCGAAGCGATTTGATTACCTGTGGTCCCCGGGTAGCGGGTCTGGAGAAAGAGATTTGCCGGGTAACCGGTGCCAGGTATGCGGTAGCAGTCAGCAATGGTACGGCTGCACTTCATCTGGCAGCAATGGCAGCAGGCTTTGGCGAGGGAGATGAAGTGATTGTCAGCTCCATTACCTTTGCTGCTTCTTCAAACTGTGTATTATACTGCGGTGCCAAGCCTGTATTTGCGGATATTAAAGATGATACTTACAATATCGACCCCGAGTCCGTGCGCAAGCTCATTACGCCCCGGACCAGGGGGATTGTGGCAGTGGACTTTACCGGTCAGGCGGTAGAGCTGGATGAGCTTCGGGCCATTGCAAGAGAACATAATCTTGTTCTCATCGAGGATGCGGCCCATGCCATCGGAACAAAATATAAAGGTCAGCCGGTGGGAAGCATTGCGGATATGACCTGCTTCAGCTTCCATCCCGTAAAGACGGTTACTGCCGGTGAGGGTGGTGCCATTACCACCAACGATGAGGCCACATATAAGAGACTGATGCGCTTAAGAAGCCACGGTATTACGCGGAATCAGGATGAGATGGTGCACCCCACGGACGACATGTGGTACAACGAGCAGGTGGAGCTGGGCTATAATTATCGTATGACGGATTTCCAGGCTGCTCTTCTGACCAGTCAGATTCAGAAGCTGGAGCGCTTTAAGAAACGTCGCCGGGAAATTGTGGAGATGTATGATAAGGCCTTTTCTTCCATGCCGGAGATTGTGGTGCAAAAGGAAATTCCCGAGTCCGATACCACCAGACATTTATACATTCTCCGCTTGAATCTGGATAAGCTGACCTGTAACAGGAGACAGTTCTTTGACGCACTTTACGCGGAGAATACCAAGCCCCAGGTACATTACCTGCCGGTTTACTGGCATTCCTATTACGAGAAGCTGGGTTACCCCAAGGGTCTCTGCCCCAATGCAGAGAAGCTGTACATGGAGATTATGAGCATCCCCCTGTATCCCACCCTCACCGACGGGGACGTAGAAGACGTCATCCACGCGGTGAAGAAGATTGTAGAATATTATCGCAAATAATGTGACGAAATCATAATATGGATCCCCTTTCGGAGAAGTGTTTCCGATAAGGAAGAACACTTGCCTGAAAGGGGAGAAGGAGAAAGAGGTTAGAAAATGGGTAAATATTTTGGTACAGATGGCTTCCGCGGTGAGGCAAATGTGAATTTGACGGCAGAGCATGCATATCAGATCGGCCGGTTTTTAGGCTGGTATTATCGTCATGAGGATGGCAGTAAATGTAAAATCGTAATCGGTAAGGATACACGCCGCTCCTCCTATATGTTTGAGTATTCTTTGGTGGCAGGACTGACCGCTTCCGGCGCGGATGCATACCTGCTTCATGTCACCACCACTCCCAGCGTGTCCTATGTGACCCGTACGGAAGACTTTGACGCTGGTATTATGATTTCTGCCAGCCATAATCCTTATTATGACAATGGAATTAAGCTGATCAATTCCGCAGGCGAGAAGATGGATGAAGAGACCATCTTAAAGATTGAGGATTACATTGATGGAAAGATTGGTGAGATCCCTTATGCTCTGAAGGAAAACATTGGATGTACCGTTGATTATGCTGCAGGCAGAAACCGTTATGTAGGTTATCTGATTTCCCTGGCAACCCGTTCCTACCGCGACAAGAAGGTGGGGTTGGACTGTGCCAACGGCAGCGCCTGGATGATTGCAAAGAATGTATTTGACGCACTGGGTGCGAAGACCTATGTGATCAACAATAATCCTGACGGCCTGAATATCAATACCAACTGCGGTTCCACGCATATTGAGGGCTTGCAGAAATTTGTGGTGGAGAACGGTCTGGATGTGGGCTTTGCCTTTGACGGTGACGCAGACCGCTGTCTGTGTGTGGATGAAAAGGGCGAACTGGTAGACGGAGATGCGATTATGTACGTTTACGGCTGCTACATGAAGGAGCGCGGAAAGCTGTTCGGCAATAAGGTAGTTACCACGGTGATGTCCAATTTTGGTCTCTACAAGGCATTTGATGAGGTCGGTATTGAGTACGAGAAGACCGCGGTAGGCGATAAATATGTGTATGCGAATATGGTTGAGAACGGATACCGTTTAGGCGGGGAGAACTCCGGGCATATTATCTTTAAGAAGTATGCAACTACCGGTGACGGCATTCTGACTGCAATCAAGATGATGGAGGTTATGCTGGAGAAGAAGAAACCCATGAGCGAGCTTCGTGCTCCCTTCCGGGTATATCCCCAGGTGCTTGAGAATATTCGTGTCACCGACAAGCGTACCGTGCAGAACGATCCGGAGGTACAGAGTAAGGTAAAAGAGGTGGAGGAGCTGCTTGGAAATAACGGACGCATTCTGGTTCGTGAGAGCGGCACCGAGCCGTTGATTCGTGTCATGGTAGAGGCGGGAGATATGGATACCTGCAGGAAGTATGTGGCAACGGTGATTGATCTGATTAAAGCAAAGGGTTACGAGGCCTGAGAAAGGTATAATAAACAAACGAAGGTAAGGAGTAAGGCATGGACAAAATTGCGGTGTTAATTCCCTGTTATAACGAGGAAAAGACCATTGGGAAAGTGGTTCGGGATGTAAAAGAGGCATTGCCGGAAGCCACCGTTTATGTGTATGACAATAATTCTGTGGACAAAACGGTGGAGCTTGCCTTAGAGGCAGGTGCCATTGTGCGCCATGAGTATAAGCAGGGAAAGGGAAATGTCATTCGGAGAATGTTTCGTGAAATCAACGCACAGTGTTATCTGATGATTGACGGAGATGATACTTATCCCCTGGATTGTGCGGCACAGATGGTGGATCGCGTGCTTACTTACCATGCAGATATGGTGGTGGGTGACAGGTTATCCTCTACCTATTTCACAGAGAATAAGCGTCCCTTCCACAATTTTGGAAACAGCCTGATGCGTATTGGCATCAATGGATTGTTCCGGGCGGATATCAAGGATATTATGACAGGCTACAGAGCATTCAGCTATGAGTTTGTAAAGACCTTCCCGGTATTCTCCAAGGGCTTCGAGATTGAGACGGAGATGACCATTCATGCGGTGAATTACGGTCTGCAGGTGGATAACGTCGTGGTAGAGTACCGCGACAGACCGGAGGGCAGTGAGTCCAAGCTGAATACCTATCGGGATGGCATGAAGGTAATCTTTAAGATGCTGCAGTTATACAAGAACTATCGTCCTATGGGATTTTTCGGATTGCTGAGCCTGGTCTTGGTGGCTGTGGCAGCAATCCTGTTTATACCGATTTTTGTGGACTATCTCGCTACCGGTCTGGTTCCCCGATTCCCTACCCTGATTGTCAGCGGATTCATGGTGTTGGCCGGTATTCAGGCTTTCTTCGCAGGTATGATTCTGAGTATCCTGGCTGCCAAGGACAAGAAGGATTTCGAGTATCGTTATACCAAGCTTGCCGGTGAGAAAGAGGAGAAATAAATGTCTGATAGGATAGAAGAGAAATACCGGGATAAAGAAGCAAGGATTTACCTGCGGCTCATGACCAGAGAGGATACGGACAAAATCGTAGCCTGGCGAAATACGCCGGAGGTGCGAAATCGCTTCCTGTATCGGGCCCTGTTTACCAGAGAGAGTCATCTGGCATGGGTTGAGAATATGGTGGACACCGGGAAAGTGGTACAGATGATTATCTGTGACTTACAGACAGATACACCCCTTGGAAGTGTGTATATCCGGGATATCGACCGCATCAGCCGGAAGGCGGAGTATGGTATTTTCCTGGGAGAGGCATCTGCCAGAGGCCGGGGAATCGGTACCGCAGCGGCGAAGCTGATGCTTCGGTATTGCTTTGAGGAAGAGAAGCTTCACAAGGTATTTTTACGGGTGATTGCAGATAACAAACAGGCAATTCGAAGCTACGAGAAGGCCGGTTTTGTGCAGGAGGCTTACTTAAAGGATGAGGTGTTTGTGGACGGAGCCTATTTGGATATCCTCCTTATGGCAGTCCTTGAGCCGGGAAGGAATGAGGCATGAAATTAATTAGTTTTGTGATTCCCTGTTACCGTTCGGAGCATACATTGCCCGGGGTAATTGAGGAAATAGATACAAAAATGTCCGAATACAATCGGTTTACTTACGAGGTGATTCTGGTAAATGATTGTTCTCCAGATGGGACCCTGGCAACGATTCGTTCTCTTTGCAGTGAACGTCCGGAAGGGAACGGCGTACGTAAGGGCATTTCCTTTGCCCGTAATTTCGGTCAGCATTCCGCTTTGATGGCGGGACTTCGGGCCAGCACCGGAGATTACGTGGTCTGTCTGGATGATGACGGGCAAACACCGGCCAATGAGGTGGACCGCCTGATTGACAGGCTGGAAGAGGGGTACGACGCAGTATATGCCAAGTATGAGCACAAGAAGCATTCCATTTTCCGCAACATGGGAAGTAAGGTGAATGAGCTTATGACCCGTGTGATGCTGGATAAGCCTGCTTCCCTGTATGTGTCCAGCTATTTTGCGGTGAGACGCTTTGTAGTGGAGGATATGATTCGGTATGAAAATTCCTATCCCTATGTCATCGGCTTAGTGCTTCGCGCGACCAAGAATATCACCAATGTGGTAGTGAATCACAGGGAGCGTGAGGAGGGTCATTCCGGCTATACCTTAAAAAAGCTTTTGGGGCTCTGGTTTAACGGTTTTACCGCGTTTTCCGTAAAGCCCCTGCGAATTGCAACCATGATTGGCTGTCTGAGTGCGGGACTTGGATTTCTATATGGTGTATACACGATAATAAAGCGTTTGGTGAATCCCAATGTGCCCATGGGCTTCAGCTCTTTGATGGCTGCCCTGGTGTTCTTCGGCGGAATGATTATGATTATGCTGGGCTTAATCGGGGAGTATGTGGGCAGAATCTATATCAGCATGAATAATTCGCCCCAGTATGTCATCCGTGAGCGGATGAACATGGGGGAAGAAAAACAGTAACAGGAGACGGCGTACATGGTAGCTGTATTAAAAAAGATAAATATATTGTTGGACAGAAAGCAGAAAAGTACCATGGCCGGGCTTTTGGTTCTGATGATTATGGGAGCCTTTCTGCAGACCGCAGGTGTGGGCCTGTTGGTGCAGGTGGTAAATGTTGTTATCGACCGGAATGCGGTGGAGCACAGCAGGATTGCGGCGCTCTGCTATGGTTTGTTCGGCGGCGGAAGCTATGAGCGGTTTGCGGTTACGGTCATGGTGATGCTGATTGTGACCTTTATCGTGAAGAATGTGTTCCTGTTCGTGCAGTTAAAGCTGACCTATTCTTTTGTGTATACCAATCAGTTCCGGACCTCGGAGCGCATGATGCGCAATTACCTGCGCAGGGGCTATGAGTTTTTCCTAAATGCGGATACCGCGGTGGTGCAGAGAAGCATTACATCGGATGTAAACAATATGTACGCTTTGATTCTGGCCCTGCTTCAGATGTTTTCGGATACCGTGGTTTCCCTGTTTGTCATTGCCTATTGTTTTTACACCAATGGTATGATGACCTGCATCATGGCTGTGGTTCTGGTGATTGTTATGGTAATCATCAAGAAGGTGTTAAAGCCTGTTATGTATAAGGCCGGCAAGGACAATCAGGATTATTACAGCGCCTTGTTTAAGCATATTTCCCAGACCGTACAGGGGATCAAGGACGTTAAAATCAGTTGTACGGAAACGTATTTTGTGAATGAATATAAGAAATGCGGTAAAGGGTATGTGGATGCGGTGCAGAAATACAGCCTTTACAACAATATGCCAAAATACATCATTGAGACCGTATGCGTGTCTACCATGGTTACATATATGATTGTGCAGCTGGTAAGCGGAAGCTCCACGGAAAATATGATGGAGGTATTAAGTACGCTGGCGGCAGCAGCCTTTGTGCTCCTGCCCTGTGTGAACCGCATCAATAATCAGATGAATTCCATCGCTTATTTTGAGCCCTTTTTCATGGGGGTTACGGATCATCTGCAGGATGAAATCAGTGAGGAGAAGGTGGATATGTCATTTGCCGTGGATGCCCCCAGGCTTCCTGTGGAGAAGGAGATCCGTATGGAGCATATCACCTATGCATATCCCGGTACGGATAAGCTGATTTTTGACGATGCCTCTCTGCTCATTCCCATCGGTAAGTCCGTAGGTATTGTAGGTACCACCGGCGCCGGTAAGAGTACTGTGGTGGATATTCTGCTGGGACTGTTAAAGCCCGGCAGCGGAAGGATTCTGGCGGACGGCGTGAATGTGATGGAGAATTACAGAGGATGGCTTAAGAACATTGGGTATATTCCCCAGATGATTTTTATGCTGGACGATACCATTCGCCGGAATGTGGCATTTGGCGTACCGGAAGAGAAAATCGATGAGGAGCGTATCTGGCAGGTGTTAAAGGAGGCCAGACTGGACGATTTTGTACGTTCCCTGCCCGAAGGCTTAAATACCGGTATCGGTGAGCGGGGCATTCGCTTATCCGGTGGACAGCGTCAGCGAATCAGTATCGCCAGAGCCCTGTATCATGACCCCAAAATTTTGATTTTAGACGAGGCAACCTCCGCATTGGATAATGATACGGAAGCGGCCATTATGGAATCCATCAATGATTTTATGGGAAAGAAGACCCTTTTGATTATCGCCCATCGCCTGCAGACCATTGAGAAGTGCGATTTGGTGTACCGGGTAGAGGCCGGTAAGGCAACTCTGGAGCGTGGAGAGAAGGAATAAAAAAATGAAATGTTTGGCAATGATTACCGCCAGAGGCGGCAGCAAGAGAATTCCCCGCAAAAATATCAAAGAGTTTTGCGGAAAACCCATTCTGGCGTATTCCATAACCGCCGCCCTGGAATGTGGGTTGTTTGATGAGGTTATGGTTTCTACGGATGATGAGGAAATCGCGGAGGTGGCAAAGCAGTACGGAGCCCGGGTTCCCTTTTTTCGAAGCAGAGAGAATGCTGACGATTACAGTACCACCAGAGATGTGGCGCTGGAGGTCATTGAGGCCTATGGAAGGCTGGGCAGAGAGTTTGATGCGGTCTGCGTCATTTATCCAACTGCACCCTTTATTACCGCAGAGATTCTGAAGGATGCCATGGATAAGCTGGAGGAAACAGGCGCGGACAGTGTGCTTCCTGTGGTACGGTTCGGATTCCCGCCTCAGAGAGGGCTGTTGATTCGGGATGGCAGGGCGGCTTTTCGCTGGCCGGAGTACAGCCTGACACGTTCCCAGGATTTGGAGCCCTTTTATCATGATGCCGGCCAGTTTTATTGTATGAATACCAGGCGTTTTCTGGAGCAGAAGCTTCTGGTGATGGACAATACCTGTCCTCTGATTTTGCCGGAGGAATGTGTGCAGGATATCGATACCATGGAGGATTGGAGGCTTGCGGAATTAAAATACCGCATGCTTCGGGAAAGCAAATAATTGTTTTGTGGGAGAGCAGGATGAAGAGAGAGATCGTCATTAACGGACGTCCTGTGGGAGCAGGGCATCCCACTTATATCATCGCAGAAATGTCTGCCAACCATGCCGGCAGCATAGAGCGCGCTAAGGAGATTATCCGGGCGGCAAAGGACAGCGGTGCGGATTGTGTGAAAATACAGACCTATACCCCGGATACTTTAACTATTGACTGTCACAACTCGTATTTCCAGATTGAATCGGGTACCTGGGAGGGGGAAAATCTATACAGCCTGTACGGCAGGGCCTATACTCCCTGGGAGTGGCATCGGGCCTTGAAGGAGGAGGCAGAACGTGTAGGTATCGACTTTTTATCCACCCCCTTTGACAAGACTTCCGTGGATTTTCTGGAAGATCTGGGGATGAACTTTTATAAAATTGCTTCCTTTGAAGTGGTGGACCTTCCGCTGCTTCGTTATGTGGCATCCAAGGGAAAGCCCATTATTATGTCTACCGGAATGGGGACGCTGGAGGAAATCCGGGAAGCGGTGGAAGCAATCCATGAAACCGGAAATCATCAGCTGGCGATTTTAAAATGCTCCAGTGCCTATCCGGCGAATCCTGCGGACATGCATCTGAGCACCATTGCCGACATGATGAAGCGCTTTGACATGCCGGTGGGTCTGTCGGATCATTCCCTGGGCTCCTTAAGTGCAACCACGGCGGT
>CALYSH010000010.1 GCA_945485625.1 uncultured Lachnospiraceae bacterium
TATCTTCAACATATAAAACCTATTTAAAGACTAGGCGATGGAAAGAGAGGAAAAGATAATGGCAGATATTAAGGAAAATGCAGCAGAGTTAATCGGAGGAACACCACTTTTAAGGGCATCACGGTATGCAAAAAAAGCCGGAGCGACGGAAGCGGTCATTCTTGCAAAGTTGGAGTACCTGAATCCGGCAGGCTCCGTTAAGGACAGGATTGCGCTGGCCATGATCACGGACGCGGAAGAAAGCGGGAAATTAAAGCCTGGAGCAACCATTATCGAACCCACCAGCGGAAATACCGGAATCGGTCTTGCATCCGTTGCGGCTGCAAAGGGCTACAGAGCCATTCTTACATTGCCGGATACCATGAGTGTAGAGAGAAGAAATTTATTGAAAGCCTATGGCGCTGAACTGGTTTTGACAGAAGGAGCCAAGGGTATGAAGGGTGCCATTGCCAAGGCGGAGGAGTTACAGCAGGAGATTGAGGGCTCCATAATTTTGGGACAGTTTATCAATCCGGCAAACCCTGAGATACATCGCAGAACAACCGGACCGGAAATCTGGCAGCAGACAGACGGGAAGGTAGACATCTTTGTGGCCGGGGTTGGTACCGGCGGAACGATTACCGGTGTTGGCGAATATCTGAAGGCCCAGAATCCCGATGTGAAGATTGTTGCGGTGGAGCCGGCCGGCAGCCCTGTATTATCCAAGGGAACACCCGGCGCACACAAGATTCAGGGAATCGGAGCCGGTTTTGTACCGGAGGTACTGAATACATCTGTTTATGACGAGATCATTCCCATTGAGAATGAGGATGCCTTTGCGGAGGGACGTGCATTTGCCACATCGGAAGGCGTACTGGTTGGAATTTCCTCCGGAGCCGCACTGAAGGCCGCAACAATTTTGGCAAAGAGACCGGAAAATAAGGGGAAGAACATTGTAGTTCTCCTTCCGGATTCCGGAGACAGATACCTTTCCACACCATTATTCCAGGAAACAAAATAAAAGAGAAAGACAGAAGCTTACCTTACCACAGGGAGGATAAAGAGATGAGTGAATACAGATTTGAAACATTACAGCTGCATGTGGGACAGGAGCAGGCCGATCCGGTCACCGATTCCAGAGCAGTCCCCATTTATCAGACCACATCCTATGTATTTCATAATTCCGAGCATGCTGCCGCACGTTTTGGCCTGGCGGATGCAGGTAATATTTACGGAAGACTGACCAATTCCACCCAGGATGTTCTGGAGAAGAGAATCGCAGCCCTGGAGGGTGGAGTGGCTGCGTTGGCCCTGGCCAGCGGAGCGGCGGCGATTACCTATGCTATCCAGGCTCTGGCAGGAAGCGGCGACCATATCGTGGCACAGAAGACCATCTATGGCGGCAGCTACAACCTGCTGGCACACACCTTAAAGCTTTACGGAATCGAGACCACCTTTGTGAACATTCATGATGAGGCTGAAATCGAGGCAGCTATTCGTCCCAATACCAAGGCGGTGTTTCTGGAGACCTTGGGAAATCCCAATGCGGATATTCCGGATATTGATGCAGTGTCCGCACTGGCACACAAGCATGGCCTGCCGGTTGTGATTGATAATACCTTCGGTACTCCCTATTTGATTCGTCCCATCGAGCATGGTGCAGATGTTGTAGTACATTCCGCAACCAAGTTTATCGGGGGACATGGTACCACCTTGGGCGGCATCATTGTAGATTCCGGTAAGTTTGACTGGAAGAAGAGCGGCAAGTACAAGAATATTGCAGACCCTAATCCCAGCTATCATGGGGTATCCTTCGTGGATGCAGCAGGTCCTGCAGCATATGTAACCTACATCCGTGCGATTTTGCTTCGTGATACCGGTGCTACAATTTCTCCCTTCAATGCGTTTCTTTTGTTACAGGGCGTGGAGACCTTATCTCTTCGTCTGGACAGACATGCGGAGAATACCAAGAAGGTTGTTGAATTCCTGGCTTCCCATCCGCAGGTGGAGCATGTTAACCATCCTTCTCTGCCGGAGCATCCGGATCATGGGTTGTACGAGAAGTACTTCCCCAACGGAGGCGCCAGCATTTTCACCTTTGATATCAAGGGTGGAAAGGATGAGGCATTCCGATTTATTGATCATCTGAAGATTTTCTCACTGCTTGCGAATGTAGCGGATGTAAAGAGCCTGGTCATCCATCCGGCTACCACCACTCACAGCCAGCTGAATGAGGAAGAACTAAAGGAGCAGGGCATTCATCAGAATACCATCCGTCTTTCCATCGGTACCGAGCATATTGATGATATTATTGCAGATTTGGAGAGAGGCTTTGCAGCAGCAAAATAAAATAAGTATATCTATCCTATCTGAAAAGCGTGTGCATTCTGAATGTACACGCTTTTTGCTTTATAGGAAACTCTTTATTCCTGAATTCCGCAGGAAATGTATGTAGATACTTCCAATTTTTGTGGGAAGGTAGTATAATGTGAGCATATAAAGGTTCCTATATTTTCTTGGCGAAGTGTGTAAAGTGGCAGGACGGTTACCCGCCTGATGAACTGTACAAAGGAGAAAAGAGAATGGTTGTGATAAATGAGCTGGTTGGAGCACTGATACAATTGGCAGTGATTACACTGATTCCTTTCTGCGTCTGGTTTTTTACTGCCCGGAAAAAGGAATCCTTTCTTCGATGGATCGGTTTGAAAAGGGTGCAATGCAGCAAACCGTTAACGCTGATTGTTTTGTCCGCCGCGGTAGCGGTCATCTACTTCGTTCTGATTTCGGTGTCTCCGCGGGAAGTGCCGGAAGGCGTGCTCGTTGCAGGTAGCCAGTTTGCCGGTATGGGTGTGACGGCTTTTCCGGTTGCCCTGATTTACGGCTTTGTTCGCACCGGACTTTCGGAGGAAGTGTTCTTTCGGGGATTCCTGCTGAAACGGTTTCAGGTGAAATTGGGGTTCGGGATAGCAAACCTCCTGCAGGCTTTGCTATTTGGTCTGATGCACGGAGTTCCTTTCGGAATTGTGACTCACAATGTTTGGCCATTGATTATATTGACAATTCTTCCCGGCACCATGGGATGGTATCAGGGATGGTTGAATGAAAAACAGGGGAAGGGCTCCATCGTTCCCAGCTGGCTTCTGCACGGAACCATGAATTTCGTTACAACCTGTTTGAATTTATAAGAGACAATCTAAAGGTTTTCGGATTTATGACCGATAATATATTTACTCAGATTTCATGGAGCAAAAGGATTTGCAAAATTTTCAGGGAAGAGACAGGAGGAAAACAAAATGAGTGACATGAATGTAGGAAGGACCACAGGTACATACATCGGTTATCAGACCGGGGCAACATCCGGTAAGGAAGTGGCTGAGAAAGCGCAAAACGGAAAAGCGGAAAGCGCCGGGGTTGTGTATGAGAAGACAGAAGGTGCTGAGAAGAAGGCAACCTATTCCATTCATAAGATGAGTGCGGAAGACAGGGCTGCACTGGTACAACAGCTGAAGCAGGACGATATAAACCGCAGAAGCCAGCTGACCGATCTGGTACAGAGGATGCTTAGCGGTCAGGCAGGGGTGGCAAAATTATCCGATTTATTTACTCCGGAGAATCTAAAGAACGTCAGTGCCGCTGATATTGCTCAGGCCAGAGAGGATATTTCCGAGGACGGCTACTGGGGCGTAAAGCAGACCTCCCAGAGACTGTTTGATTTTGCAGCGGCTCTTGCAGGGGATGATGTGGATAAAATGAAGGAAATGCAGGCGGCGATGGAGAAAGGCTTCCAGAAGGCTACCAAGGCCTGGGGAAAGGAGCTTCCCGGCATTTGCAGGGATACCATTGACGCGGCAAATAAATTGTTCGAGGAATACTACGCATCCAAAGGCAAAGCAGAGCAGTAAGGAGGAACCGGGATGAAAGGCTTCCGATTTGACATATCATCTTTTTTTCAGAATAACGCTTCCAATAATCTGTTTGGCTCCATCAATCTCAGTGATTATGCCTCCATCAGGAATGGCAGCTACGGGAAGCTGATGAAGTCCTATTATGCAGAGCAGAAGAAGGGGACAGTGGATAATTCGTCTGTAACCGGCCGGACGGATAAGAAGGAACCGGTGGACACAACCGGTTTGTCTGTTATGAAGCAGAAGGCGGATGGACTAAAGGATGCCGCAGAAGCTTTGAATAAAGTGGAGCTTTGGAAGCAGACGGACGGAAGCTATGATATGGACAGAATTGTGTCCGCGGTAAAGGATTTTGCCAAGGAGTATAATCGTGTCATAGACCAGTCCGCGAAAGTGAACTCCCAGGAAATCTCGAGGGATACCAGATATATGACCAGTCTGACGGGCACCATGTCCAAGTCATTGGGAAAGGTGGGAATCACGGTAGGATTTGACGGTAAGCTGTCCATAAATGAGGATGCTCTGAAACAGGCGAATGGAAGCAGCTTGAAAACCTTGTTTTCAGGAGCAGTTTCATACGGCACCCAGATTGCAGGCAAAGCGGGAGAGATATCCAGAGATGCCGTGATGAATTCCAGTCTGTACGGCAGTAACGGAACATTACAGAATATGCTTTCCGGAAACTACAATAAATGGATTTAGTTTGAGTATTTGTACCCCAAAACGACAAGTTTGTACTTGCAGTTTTGGGGTATTTCAATGTATAATATACTTATGATGTTGTGCTTCCGGATGACCGAGAAATGGAGGATATTGTATGACCATTGGTGTATTGACGGCGTTGGCTATTTTAGAAGGAATTATTATTATCGGCCTTTCCGTTGTTTTGTTTTGGATGAAACGTTCGAATCGTGCGATTATGGACCAGGCGAAGCAGATGGTAAACGGCAAACTGGATGTAGAGGATGTTTCCCTGGAAAAGCAGGAAAAGGATGCTGCTGTGGTAGCGGGTGCATTTAACGCCATCAAGAATAATCTGATGACCTTCGTTGAAGCAACCAAGAGCAATGTGGTTGTTTTATCCGATGCCATTCATGAGCTGTTTGATAATGCAGAGGCAAACAAGCAGGGCAATAAGAAAATGGCTGACCAGGTTGCTGCTGTAAAAGTGAAGGCGGACGAACAGCTGGAACTGGTTAAGGTGAATCTTGAATTAATTGAATCCAACAATGTGCAGATGGCAGATATCAGTGACTCCGTGAAGGTCATGAAGGATGTTTTGGATGATACCGTAAACATCAGCGAGGGTGGTATTAAGAGTCTGGAAGGCTATGAGAAGGATATGGAGGTTGTCTCGGAGGATCTGGGAAAGATGGACGAGCTTCTGAACGGATTTAACGATGATATCATGAGAATTGAAGAGGTTGGCGATTTTATCATCAACATCAGTGAGGAATTGAGCCTTTTGGCCTTCAATGCGTCTATTGAGGCCGCCCGTGTGGGGCAGGTTGGAAAGGGATTTGCCGTTGTTGCGGATGAAATGAATGAAATGTCCCTCAAGACAAAGGAGGGTATGGCAACCATCAATCAGATTGTTGAGGGGATTATCGTAAGCAGTCAGCAGATAAATGATAGTATGAAGGCCTGTGAAAAAACCTTTAATGACAGTAAGAGCACGTTCACAGAGGTAAACAGTTCCTTCCGCACCATAAATGGAAACGCATCGGATATTCAGGATCGAATTAATGAAATTACGAAGAAAGTGCGCGTGATTGAGACGAACTCCGATGAGTCCAAGAACAAGGCAACTCATCTGTATGATGCATCCATTGCCATCAGTGAAAGTACCAAGGATATGACGGTGGTTTCGGAGCAGACCGCATTGCAGGCGACTGGAATTCGTGAAAATGTGGAATCCCTGGACAACATGCTTTCCGGTATTCAGAGATTGTTGAAGCAGTTTAACACCGCGGTCGTACCGGTGAAGAAGAATCGGGCGAAGAAGGTTAAGATTTATGCCATGAGTATGTTGGACAATGACTTCTGGTACGGCGTCAGAAGAGGTGCCTGCTATGCCCGGAAGGAGTTAAGCGACCTGAATGCGGAGGTAAATTATTTTCCCCTGGGATTGTCCGGCGGAGACCCGGGCAAGGAGGTTCGAGATCTTTTGGAACAGGGTATGTCGGAAGGAATTGATGCCGTGATTCTGCCCGGTTTCATTGGAGGCATCAGCGATCATTTGAGACGTGCTTCGGCGGCAGGAATAAAGGTAGTTGCTTTCAACTGTGATTTTGGACCGGATGTAAAGCGCCTGGCCTGCTTCAGCTCCGATTCAGAGCAGTGCGGTGTGCTGGCAGCGAAGGCGGCTGAAAAACATCTCGGAAAGGCAGGTAAGATTGCTATCATTGCCGGTGTTAAAACAAATATTTCCTTTGAAGACAGAAAGAATAAGTTCATTTCCTACTTGAGTCGGAATAAAAATATGGTGATTGCATCGGTAAAGGAAGTAAATGATTTTCCGGAGGATACATACAAGAAGGTTACCGATATGATACATCAGATTCCTGACCTTCAGTTGATTTATGTTGTAACCGGTACTCCTCTGGCGGCCGCAAAAGCCATTGAGGATTGCAAGGCCGTAGGGCGGGTGGCATTGGTGTGCTTTGACCACAGCCCGGAGATATTTGCTTACATCCGCAAGGGTGTGATTGCCGCAGCAGTCGGTCAGGATTCCTTTGGACAGGGACATGATCCCATTGTATGGATATACAATCACATCGTGACCGGCGAACCGCTTCCTTCCGAACAGATGATATGTCGCCTGTCCGTAGTGGATAAAGATAATGTAAGTACAGTTATTGATGTATAAGAAAGAATCTCGCTTGCGAGATTCTCCGCGCTATCCTTGATAGTACTTTCGAAATTCGCTGGGAGAGCAGCCCCGGTATTGGCGGAAGACCCGATTAAAGGTAGAGATGCTTTTGAAACCGGACTGGAAGGAAATTTCTGTGACAGGCAGGTCCGTGTCGGACAACAGAGCCTGTGCCCTTCGTACTCTTTGCATTGTCAGATATTCTACAAAGTGATAGCCGGTGAACCGCTTGAAGGTTCTGGAAAAATAGCAGGCACTGAAATTCATGTATTCGGCCACACTTTCCAGGGTTAATTCCTTTTCGCAGAAATCCGCAATATAAGAACAGGCCTGTTGCATTTTTTGCAGGGCCTTTCTTTGTGCCTCCGAATTGGTACGCTTACCACCTAATTGTCTTTGGGCATAGGTGCCAATCTCAATAAACATTTTGTACAGAGTGATGATGGCTTCGGTTCCGCTGAACAGATGACCTGAGGACTGGCAGTCATAGATTTGCTTCATATATGCCTGAATCATCTCTGCTAACGATGGATTTGTCTCGTGAGAAATTTGGTGCATATTTCGGAGCAAATGAATATACGGAGAAAAATCCCGCAAATCACTTACCAGGTTGGGCATGAACTGGATGACGCGAATAGCATCTTCACTGTTTTTTAGGATCTCATGGACTTCGCCGGGCCAAATGAACAGACTATCTCCGTGAGCCAAAGTGTAAACGGTTTGATTTATGCGGATTTTAGGATAGTTTCTTTCGGGAAGCTCTCTTGTCATGGTGCAGATTTCCACGTATTTATGCCAGTGGAGTGGAAATTTTTGGGGAATATTGGATAAAGTATTGATATCCCGGTGAAATTGGATGCTTTCATAGTTCCCGGTCTGAGTAGAAGTATTCATTTTTTGCGCTCCATATTCTCATTGTTCTGGCAAAATGATACATAAAAGTATTGGTTTCGTCAAGGAACTGATTGAAAAAAGACAAAAAATGATGAGAGCAGGTCAAGAGTTAGTTAGTCGATGGACAAAAAATGATATATTCTAATTATAAGGAATTCCAATATACGGGGGGATAGAGGGATATGGATAAATTAGCGCATAGAAAAGCCAAGTGCCTGGTACAGGTTTTGGACGGACAGGGAAATCCTTTGAAGAATACGCGGATTTCGATGAAACAGAAGAATCATGAGTTCCTGTTTGGATGCGGTGCTTTTGATTTTCTGGAATATACGGCGGACACCGGCGGGATGCCAAAGGATTTTCTACAGGATCGGATTGATAAATGGCTTGCATTATATAATTACGGAACGATTCCTTTTTACTGGGGCGGTTTCGAACCGGAGGAAGGAAAACCCCGGACAGAAAGCAGAATGCGGGCAGCACAGTTTTTGAAGGAGAAGGGTGTAGCTGTGAAAGGACATCCACTGTGCTGGCATTCGGTATGTGCAGACTGGCTGATGAAATATGATAATGAAACCATTCTGAAAAAACAGCTGGAACGGATTCACAGGGATGTTACACAGTTCAAGGGAACGGTGGATATGTGGGATGTAATCAATGAGGTGGTCATTATGCCCGTCTTTGATAAATATGATAATGCGATTACCCGTATCTGCAAGGAAACGGGACGGGTGAAGCTGATTAAGGAAACCTTTCTGGCGGCCAGAGAGTCCAATCCGAATGCGAAGCTTCTGCTGAATGATTTCAACACCTCCATGTCTTATGAAATCCTGATAGACGGATGCCTGCAGGCAGGAGTTCCCATTGATGTAATCGGGATTCAGTCCCATCAGCATCAGGGCTATTGGGGGAAGGAAAAACTGCAGGAGGTTTTGGACCGTTTTTCACACTTTGGGCTTCCGATTCACTTCACAGAGAATACTCTGGTGTCCGGTGACCTGATTCCTGCACATATTCAGGATTTAAATGATTTCAAGGCGGATGAATGGCCCAGCACGCCCGAGGGAGAAGAACGTCAGATGAAGCAGACAGAGGAAATGTATCGGATTCTGTTTGAAAATCCCCATGTGGAAGCCATAACAGGCTGGGATTTTACGGACGGAGCCTGGCTTGGAGCACCCAGTGGTGTTCTTCGGAAGGACAATACAGTAAAACCGGTTTATAATCGGCTTCTGGAATTAATAAAAGGGGAATGGTGGACCAATGCGGAACTGCTTACCGATGAAGAGGGAAGAACCTGTGCGGAAGGTTTCAAGGGAAGCTATATTCTGGAGAGCAATGGCCGCTATGCGGCAATGACGTTATCCGCTAATGTGAAGGAACAACAAATCGTGATGGTATAAATTCCCTTTTGATTAGGGAAAAAAGGACTTTACATCTGAGACAAAAAGGTGTACAATAGGAGAATGACAGAGAAGAATAGTAAAGCGTTGATGAGAAGAGTACATTTCTTTGGAGCCTCAGAGAGGGTTGCCCGATAAATCGGAGCTGAAAGCAACCCGGTACAAGAAGATATGGAAGACCACCTCGGAGCGGCCCCAATTCGGCACGTGTGGCTTACGTTACAAGCCTTTCGAGTGGCAGAAGCAATTCTGCAACGAGGGTGGAACCGCGTATCGTTTTTTACGTCCCTTGCAATAGAAATATTGCAGGGGACTTTGTTTTTGTGAGTGAAAGAGGAACAAAATGAAAAATATGGGAGGTAAAACAATGAAGATTACACTGAAGGATGGCTCTGTAAAGGAATATGCAGAGGCAAAAAGAATTTTTGATATCGCACTGGATATCAGTGAAGGTTTGGCGAGAGCAGCATGCTGTGCCAAGGTAAACGGTGAAGTGGTGGACTTGAGAACCGTGGTAGACACTGACTGTGAGCTGCAGATTTGCACTGCAAACGATGAGGAGGGTTTGGCGACTATTCGGCATACCGCATCCCATGTACTTGCTGAAGCAGTGAAGAAACTGTTCCCCGATGCAAAGCTGACCATCGGCCCCAGCATTGATACCGGTTTCTATTACGATTTTGAACATGCTCCTTTCTCCAGAGAGGATTTGGACAATCTGGAAGCTGAGATGAAGAAAATTATCAAAAAGGGAGAGAAGCTTGAACGTTTCACACTCTCCAGAGATGAAGCAGTGAAGTTTATGGAGGAGAAGGGAGAACCCTACAAGGTTGAACTGATTCAGAACCTGCCGGCAGATGCGGAGATTTCCTTCTACAGCCAGGGTGAGTTTACCGATCTCTGTGCAGGACCTCATCTGATGAGTACCAAGGGAATCAAGGCATTCAAGCTGACCTCCTCATCCATGGCTTACTGGCATGGTGATTCCAGTAAGGCCCAGCTGCAGCGTATTTATGGTACCGCATTTAATAAGAAGGAAGAACTTGAGGAGTATCTGGCATACTGGGAGAACGTAAAGAACCGTGACCACAACAAGCTTGGTCGTGAGATGGAGCTTTTTACCACGGTTGACGTGATCGGACAGGGCCTGCCGCTTTTGATGCCTAAGGGTGCAAAGATTATCCAGACCATGCAGAGATGGATTGAAGATCTGGAAGATAATGAGTGGGGCTATATGCGTACCAAGACTCCTTTGATGGCAAAGAGTGACCTGTATAAGATTTCCGGACACTGGGATCATTATAAGGACGGTATGTTTGTATTTGGTGACGAAGAGAAGGATAAGGAGGTATTTGCACTTCGGCCCATGACCTGCCCGTTCCAGTACTATATTTACAAGGCAAGCCAGAAGTCCTATCGCGATCTTCCCTGCCGTTACAGCGAGACCTCTACTCTGTTCCGCAACGAGGATTCCGGTGAGATGCATGGACTTACCCGTGTTCGTCAGTTTACGATTTCCGAGGGACATCTGATTGTCAGACCGGACCAGATGGTAGACGAGTTCAAGGGATGCCTTGCTTTGGCAAAGCATTGCCTGGAAACTCTGGGTGTTCTGGAGGATGTAACCTTCCGGCTTTCTAAGTGGGATCCCAACAATCGTGAGAAGTATATTGGTGAGCCTGAGGTCTGGGAGGAAACTCAGGGCCATATCAGGGATATCCTGACCGAGCTGAATATTCCGTTCTATGAGGCAGAAGGCGAAGCAGCGTTCTACGGTCCCAAGGTAGATATTAATGCAAAGAATGTTTACGGCAAAGAGGATACCATGATCACGGTTCAATGGGATGCTTTATTGGCAGAACAGTTTGATATGTACTATATTGATCAGAATGGTGACAAGGTACGTCCCTACATTATTCACAGAACCTCCATGGGCTGCTATGAGAGAACCCTTGCCTGGTTGACCGAAAAGTACGAAGGTAAGTTCCCTACCTGGTTGTGCCCTGAGCAGGTACGTGTGCTTCCGATTTCCGAGAAGTATGCCGAATATGCAAAGAAGGTTGCTCAGTCTCTGAAGGCAGACGGTGTCAGAGTGACTGTTGACGAGCGTTCAGAGAAGATTGGATATAAGATTCGTGAGGCAAGATTGGAAAAGATTCCTTACATGCTGGTTGTGGGCCAGAAGGAAGAGGAAGAGGGAAAGGTATCTGTAAGAAGCCGTTTCTTAGGTGATGAAGGTATGAAGAATCTTGCAGATTTTACAAATGATATCTGCCGTGAAATCCGAACCAAGGAAATCCGTAAGGAAATGGTTGCAGAAGAAAACAATAAATAATTGTAACTATTCAGAACCTCATTCGCAAAACCGCTGCTGCGCAGCTTCCCTTTTGCTCATGTGGTTACTTCGCCATATAAATTTTCCAAAATATTTTATGTCATGCAAGCATGACTCAAATATTTATGGAAAATTTGCATGGTTCTGAATAGTTACAAATAATTTTAAAAATTCTGCCAAGTGAAAAATATGCGGATTGTTTCATAAAAACAGGGCATACTGATTTTATAGTGCCAAAGATTTGCAACATATGCAGTATCTGTGGTATTATAGAAGGAGGTTAAAATGGCAGATTTAAAATGTGCGGCAACAAATTGTACCTACAACGAAGACAATTATTGCAGTAAGGGCGATATCATGGTGGGAGGAAAGCATGCGAATACCAGCGATGCGACCTGCTGTGAAAGCTTCCGCAAGAGAGGGTGTAACTGCTATACCAGCTCAGTGGCTCATCCCAGCAAGACAATCAGCATTGATTGTGAAGCGGACAAATGCGTTTATAACAGCAATTATAAATGCGTTGCAGAACATGTGGATATTTCCGGAGTGAAGGCGAAGGAAAGCATGGAAACCGCCTGTGCCACATTTAAAGAACGGTAAACGATAACGTGGCTTTTGTGAGCCGGAATTCCGAACAGGGAGTTCCGGCACATAAAAGAAAGACCGCTATATGGGCGGTAGAAGGGCTACATATGAATTTCTCCAAAAACATAACCGCAGAGTACCGGGTACTGGCGGATAAACGAATTGCATCCACCTGTAGAATTGCCATCGCTTTTATGCTGGCAATTGCAATCATTAATGCCTTCGGTGTTTTTCACATTGACCCACTTGCGCTGAATGTAGCGGTAGGTATATCCAGTGTGGGCTTTTTTCTGCCGACTCTGGTGTATGACTTTCTGAAGGTTCACGAAAACTGGATCCGATATTTTATAATGCTTGTAATGGTGCTGCAATCCGGTCTGCTGTATGTGGTATTGTCCTACCATGTGATACTGATGCTGATTTTTCCCCTTTTGCTCTCCTGTTTGTATAATGAAACGAGGTACGTAGTTTATACTACTTTTTTGGAGATCCCCATGATTCTGGGAGCCCATCTTATTGCCTATTATACCAAAATCGTACCGGATGAACCACTGCAGACCCTGCGGGAAGTTCTTTTGTACGGCGTTGTTCCCCGTACACTGCAGATTTTGGGATATGCGGCGGTGTGCTATTATATCTCTGCCCGTCTGCAAAGCCTGTTAAACACGATTCTTCAAAAGAATCAGGAGCTGTACGAAGACCAGGAGACGATCCTGACCTCTCTGGCAGAAATTGTGGAGTCCCAGTCAAAGTTTACCGGAGAGCATGTACGTATGGTGTCAGAGTATACTGCGATTCTTTGCAGAGGGCTTGGATATTCCGAGGAGGAGACCTGGAAAATCAGTCAGGCCTCCAAATTGCACGATGTAGGGAAGATCATATGTCCTTTGGAAATCCTGGACAAACCCGGGAAGCTGACGGAAGAAGAATTTGCTAAGATAAGAAAACACACGGAGCATGGATGCCAGATTTTGGGGAATGCACCGGGTGAACTTCTGCAGATTGCCGCCATAATCGCGGAGCAGCATCATGAACGATGGGACGGAACAGGATATATGGGCTTAAAGGGAGAGGAGATTCATCCTTATGCACGGGTGGTTGCCCTGGCTGATGTATATGATGCGTTTGCCAGTAAGAGACCCTATAAGGAACCATGGCCGGAAGAGAAGATTTATGAGAAAATCGTATCCCAGAGAGGAACCGCTTTTTCGCCCGAGGTTGTGGACATATATATTGCTCACAGAGAGGAGTTTGCGGCAGTTCGCCGGAATATAGAACAGAATGAAAAATAAAAAAGATTGAAAAAAGGATTGACATATAGAAGTCGGCATGGTATTATATGTGAGCATGTGATATGCGAAACAACCAAGCAGAGTATCCACTCTCACCTTACGGCAAAGGGGCTTGTAAGCGTTAATAACTTTTCAGGTTATGTTTTATGCTGAGAAATTATAGTGGATAGCTGTGCTATTCACTTTTTTTATGGAGGGCAAAACCATTAGCGATTTAATGATTAACGAACAGATAAGAGACAAAGAGGTACGTGTGATTGGCGAAGAAGGCCAGCAGTTGGGTATCATGTCTGCAAAAGAGGCTCTGCAGCTTGCTGAGGAAGCCGGAGTGGATTTGGTAAAGATTGCCCCTACCGCAAATCCTCCTGTTTGTAGAATTGTTGATTACGGTAAGTTTAAGTACGAGCAGCTTCGCAAGGAGAAAGAAGCGAAGAAGAAGCAGCATGTTATCGAGGTGAAGGAGATTCGTCTTTCCCCCAATATCGATACCAATGATCTGAATACGAAAATTAATGCTGCACGCAAGTTCTTAACCAAGGGTGACAAGGTCAAGATTACCCTTCGCTTCAGAGGTCGTGAGATGGCACATATGAATAGCAGCAAACATATTTTGGATGATTTTGCTACCAGCCTTTCCGATATTTCTGTAGTGGAGAAAGCACCGAAGGTTGAAGGCAGAAGCATGACAATGTTTTTAACTGAGAAGCGATAAGTCGCAGAAGTTAAAATAGAGTATGATTATTTAGGAGGAAATCAGTTATGCCAAAAATGAAGACAAGCAGAGCAGCTGCAAAGCGTTTTAAAGTGACAGGAACCGGTAAGCTTAAGAGAAGCAAAGCTTACAAACGCCATATCTTAACCAAGAAGACTACCAAGACGAAACGTAATCTGAGAAAGCCTGCTATGACAGATGCAACAAATGTTAAGAACATGAAGAAGATTTTACCCTATTTATAAGTCTGGTAAGGAGGAGAAGAGACAATGGCAAGAATTAAAGGTGGCTTAAATGCTAAGAAGAAACATAATAGAATTTTAAAGCTTGCAAAGGGCTACAGAGGCGCTAGAAGCAAACAGTACAGAGTTGCTAAGCAGTCTGTTATGAGAGCACTCACCAGCTCCTACGCAGGTAGAAAAGAGAGAAAGCGTCAGTTCAGACAGCTTTGGATTGCACGTATCAATGCAGCAGCTAGAATCAATGGTCTGTCCTACAGCAAGTTTATGTACGGCTTGAAGCTTGCAGGTGTTGATATGAACAGAAAGATGCTTGCTGAGATGGCAGTAAATGATGCAGAGGGCTTCAAGACTCTTGCAGAACTGGCAAAGAGCAAAATTGCTTAATGAAACATATAGGAAAGCATTTTTACAGAAGCTTTCCATATAATATAAAAGGACGCTTTCAGCGCCCTTCCTGCAGATATAGTTCATCGGTAGAATGCTAGCTTCCCAAGCTGGAGAGGCGGGTTCGATTCCCGTTATCTGCTTACA
>CALYSH010000011.1 GCA_945485625.1 uncultured Lachnospiraceae bacterium
CTTGGCAATATTTCTTAATATACCATTGATAAAGCCCTTTAAATTCTGGAATTTCCGCTTACCGGCAAGCTTGCAGGCCTCATTGCACACTGCACTGTCCGGTATACTGTCCATATATAAAAGCTGGTAAACACTCATACGAAGGAGATTTCGGATAAGGGGTTTCATTTTTGAAACCGGCACCTTGGAAAACGCATTCAGATAATAATCCAGCTCGATTCTTCTCTCTATGGTTCCCTCGCAGACTCTCTTGATAAATGCCTTATCCCGATTCTCCAGATAATTGTACTTATCCAATACCGAGCGAATCATTACATGGGAAAAACCATTCTCCTTCTCCAGTGCAAGCAGGGTATCCAAAACAATTTCACGGGTATTCTCCATAGTAATCCCATGCCTTTCCAACACAAATTAGTCGTCTCTCCTTCTCCCGCCAAACAAAAGAACCAGACGAAGCAGGGAAAGAATTGCCGAGGCTGCTGCCGCCACATAGGTGAAGGCTGCCGCGCTTAATACCTTTTTACAGCCGCCTGTTTCCTCCGCAGACAATAAATTGAACTGCTCAATCTTGGAGACTGCTCTGGCGGATGCATTAAACTCCACCGGCAGGGTAACCAGCTGAAACAGCACCGCCAAAGAAAATGCCCAGATACCAATCTGAATCAGAACATTGTTCCAGCTTAATAAAACACCGAGCAGAATCAAAGGCAGTCCCAATTTGCTTCCGATGTTTGCTACCGGCACCAGTGCACTTCTGAAATTCAGAAAGGCATACCCGGTTGCATGCTGAATGGCATGCCCGCACTCATGAGCCGCCACACCCACTGCCGTGACGGAGCATCCGTTAAAATTCTGGGCCGATAAACGCACCGTATTGCTGGACGGGTCATAATGATCTCCCTGATTGGAATTTAAGCACTCAATCTGCACATTATAAAGTCCCTCGTTATTCAAAATCTGTCTGGCGGCTTCCGCACCGGTCATTCCTCTCATGTTGCGCACCTTACTGTACTTATTCATGGTAGAATTCACCACCGCGCTGGCAATGGTACAAATCAACGCGCCCAGAATCACCAGAAGATATGTGACATCAAATCCATAAAAACCATATCCATAATAAGGCATCTTATTTTCCTCCTGTCATTTCAAGATATTCTCCCACGCACATTTTTACACCCAACAGAAAATCTCGTGCGCTCATTCGCTTCTTTCCCTCCAGCTGAAGCTCGGTAATCCGAAGGCTTCCCTCTCCACACTGAACGGAAACGGAATCCTTGGTCACTTCAATAATCTCCCCGGGCTTTCGTCCCCCGGGGTGCTCCTCCATGGGATAAGCCCTCCAAAGCTTTAACTGCTTTCCTTTGTAGCCGGTAAAAGCACTGGGCCAAGGTGTCAGCCCACGAATCAGCCGATCCAGTTCAACCGCGGATTTGGAAAAATCAATCCGCCCCATCTCCTTCTTAATCAAGGGGGCATAATTGCTCTCCTCATCCTTCTGCTTCTCCGGATGTAATTTCCCCTGCTCCAACAATGCAAGGGCTTCTGTAATGGCTTTGCCGCCTGCAGCCATCATCTTATCATGAAGGGTTTCATAATTGTCCTCATTGGTGATTTCCACTTCCTTCTTATACAGCATGTCTCCGGTATCCACGCCGGCATCCATCTGCATGATGGTAATCCCGGTCACCGTTTCTCCCTGAATAATGGCATGCTGCATAGGGGATGCCCCACGGTACTTCGGAAGCAAAGACCCGTGCACACACAGGCAGCCATACCTGGGCATATCCAGTATTTCCCGGGACAGAATCTGTCCAAAGGCAGCCACAACATACACATCCGCCGGGTAATCCCGAAGCATGGCCACTGCCTCCGGGGTCTTGATTTTCACCGGCTGAAGTACCGGAATATTGTATTCCAGAGCAGCCTCCTTCACAGGTGTGGGGATCAGCTTATCGCTTCGTCCCTTTGCCTTATCCGGCTGTGTCACCACTGCCACAAGCTCATGTCCTGCCTCCACCAGGGCACGCAGGGAACCAACCGCAAAGTCCGGTGTACCCATAAATAAGATCTTCATGTCATCACAACCTTTCCTCTTTGTTCGCGCACGCAGGAAGCTTAATCCTCATCCGGTGCCGGTGGTGCAGTGTTATACAGTTCGCCCTCCACCTTCTCCACATACATATGTCCATCCAGATGATCCAGTTCATGACAAAGTGCTCTTGCAAGCAGCTCCTGTCCCTCTACCTCTATAGGCTTCATATTCACATCCAGTGCAACCACCTTTACATAATTGGGCCTGGTCACCTGTCCGCTCTTTCCGGGTAAACTTAAGCACCCCTCCTGACCGGTCTGTTCTCCGCTGGACTCCACAATTCTGGGGTTGATCAGAATATAGGGTTCCGTCCCCTCCTCGCTGACATCAATCACTACAACCCGTTTCAGAATACCAACCTGGGGTGCGGCCAGTCCCACACCGTTTGCATCATACATGGTTTCCAGCATATCCTCAATCAATTCCCGGATTCTGGGAGTCATTTCTTTTACTTCCTTACAGGTCTTGGTTAAAACCTCATCACCGTACTCTCGAATGTTTCGAATCGCCATACTCTTATCCTGCCTTACTTTTTTATAATGATATCAGGGTCTATGGACCCTGACAATGATACCGACGGATTGTGACCTGCTTCGTACTCCCACAATCCTACAAAAGATTCATGGGATCAAAATCAAACTGAAGCATCAGATTTTTATCCGTTTCCTGCTTCCATCTCTCTTCCAGCACATCCTTCACATCAATCAGACGCTCATACTCCCCTGCCTTGACATAAAATACATGCCGGAAAATATCATTCACCTTTCCAACCGATGCCTTTGCCGGGCCTAATACCGTAATCCTCTGTGCAGAAGCCATGTCACCCTGCTCCAAGGATTTTACCACATCTGCCAGTCTCTTTGCAAGGGACAGTCCTGCCTCCTCTTCCCTGGAGAACACCTGCACCGCCAGCATATGCGCGCAGGGAGGATATCCTCCCAGATCCCGATACAGAATTTCCTCCTCATAAAAGCTTTCATAATCCTGCGCTGCCGCACACTGAATGGCATAATGCTCCGGCTGATAGGTCTGAATGACCGCCTCTCCCGGGAGAATCCCTCTGCCTGCCCGGCCCACTGCCTGTGTGAGCAGCTGGAAGGTTCTCTCTCCGGCCCGGTAATCCGATGCCGCACTTAAGGACAGATCCGCCGCAATCACTCCAACCAGGGTAACCTTGGGGAAATCGTGTCCCTTCACAATCATCTGGGTACCGATTAACACATCCGCCTCCTCATTTGCAAAGGCGGTGAGAATCTTTTCATAGCTGTCCTTTGTTCTGGTAGTATCCCCATCCATGCGAAGTGTACGCACTCCCGGGAACATTTCCTTTAATTTTTCTTCAATCTGCTGGGTGCCGGCCTTAAAGCCCAGAATATATTTGGAGCCACACTCCGGACATTTTGTGGGTTTCGGTTCAAAGTAGCCGCAATAATGGCACCAAAGCCTTCCATCGGTGTGCTCCGATAAGGACACATCGCAATGGGGGCATTTCATCACATGTCCGCAGCTTCTGCAGGACAAAAAGGATGCATAGCCTCTCCGGTTCAAAAAAAGCATGCTCTGCTGTCCTTTGTTCAACCGGTCAGCCAGAAGCTCCTGAAGCTTTCTGCTGAAAATAGACCGATTCCCCGCTGAAAGCTCCTCTCTCAAATCCACTACGTGAACCGTAGGAAGGCTTCCCCCGGTCAGACGTCTGTCCAGGCGAAACAGCTTATAATCCCCCTGTTTTGCCCGAAAATAGGCCTCCAGAGACGGGGTGGCAGAGCCAAGCACCACACTGGCTCCGTGAATCCTTGCAACCTCCAGCGCAGTCTCTCTGGCATGATACTTTGGCGTCCCCTCGCTTTTATAGCTGCTTTCATGCTCCTCATCCATGACAATGATACCAATGTTTGGAAAAGGAGTAAAAAGGGCGGAACGAGGTCCGATAATCACGTCAATTTCACCTCGCCTGGCCCGTTCACACTGATCATATTTTTCCCCGGGGCTTAAGGTGGAATTCATCACACTGACCCGGTCCCCAAATCGTCTGTAAAATCGAAGCAGGGTCTGGTAGGTCAGGGCAATCTCCGGGATCAGCACAATGGCCTGTTTCCCCCGGTTTACCACCTCTTCGATCAGTCTCATATATACTTCTGTTTTACCGCTTCCGGTAATCCCGTGAATCAGATAGCAGGCCCGAATGCCCCCATCGTAATCCCGAAGGAAATCCCGGACAATTTTCTCCTGTTCCGGACTGAGGACAGCTCTTTTCTCCTCCCTGTCCGTAAGCTTCACCGGATTGCGGTAATCCGGACTGCTTTCCACCCGAATGGCGCCGGTCTTTACCAGACTGTTGATGGTGGAGGCGGACACATTCAGCTTGGAGGTCACCAGCTCATAGGGTATCCGTTCCTGGGAAATCATCTCACGAAGGAGTCTCGCCCTTGCTACCTGGTTCTTTTTCCGCTCTGCTTCACCCAGCAGGGAAATTAATTCTTCACGGGTCATTGCCGCGCAGATGGTTCGATGCTCCAGCTGCTTTGCGGTCTGTTTTACAGGCAGAACGGTTTTCAGCGCCTGTATCATGGTGGAACCATAGTTTCGCCGAATCCATTTCGCCAGCTCCATCAGCTTATCTTCCACGCTGACGCCCTTTTGTACCAGCCCCTGAATGTCCTTCATCCGTGTCGGGTCGAAGCTGCAGGTCTCACTGATTCCCACGCAGTATCCTTCCGTCAGCTTGTTTCCGTTGCCAAAGGGAACAAGCACACGCATACCAATCTCCAGCACATCCCGGAATTTTTCGGGAATCCGGTACTGAAAGGGTCTATCCAGTTTTTCATGTGTGATATCCACTATGATATCCGCATACCGTTCCTTCACTGCACACCTCTTATGAATGAGGGGTGATCCCCTTTTCCTTCAGAATCTCTGCAATCAGAGTCCGTTCGTCCATAGGGTACTTCACACCCTTTATCTCCTGATAATCCTCATGTCCCTTTCCGGCAAGCACAATGATATCACCGGGCAGGCCATTCTCAATTGCGTAGGCAATCGCTTCCTTCCGGTCGCATATTTCAATATATTTTCCTCCGGTTCTCTCTATCCCGGTGCGGATGTCCGCCATAATATCCAGGGGTTCCTCAAACCTGGGATTGTCGGATGTAATAATCGTCAGATCCGCCAGATTACCGCTCACCTCTCCCATGGAGAAGCGTCTTTCTCTGGAACGGTTACCGCCACAGCCGAACAGGCAAATCAGACGATTGGGTTCATATTCCTTCAATGTGGTTAACAGGCTCTTTAAGGCCATTGCATTGTGCGCATAATCAATCAGCAGGGTGAACTCGTCAGACACCTTTACCGGCTCAATACGCCCCTTGACGCGGGCATTTCGCAGCGACCTCACAATATCGGTCTCACGAACCCGGAAATGTCTGCAGATTGCAATGGCAGTCAGCGCATTATACACACTGAATCTTCCCGGAGTAGGCACCTCAACGTCAAACTCCATCAGCCCCTCTACGGCAAAGGCAATGCCTAACTGTCCACCGGTTTTTACCAGTCGGAGTTTATCGGCACGCAGCATATTTTCTGCGCCAAAGCCAAAAGTTTCGATTTCACAGGTATGCCCCTCCAGCACCTGATTTACATGGGGGTCATCTCCGTTCACAATGCCAACCCGGCACTGTCTGAACAGAAGTCCCTTGCAGTGTAAATATTCCTCAAAGTCAGCATGCTCGTTGGGTCCGATATGGTCCTCCTCCAAATTGGTGAAGATACCATAATCAAACACAAAGCCCTGGGTTCTGTGAAGCATCAGTGCCTGGGAAGAAACCTCCATTACCACCGTATCCAGTCCGGCCTCCACCATACGTGCAAAATACTCCTGCAGTACATAGGATTCCGGTGTGGTGTTCTGTGCATGAATATGTTCCTTCCCGATGATAATCTCTATGGTACCTACCAGCCCCACCTTTCGGCCTGCATTCTCCAGAATCGATTTCACCAGATAAGTGGTGGTGGTTTTTCCCTTGGTACCGGTAATACCGATTACCTTCAGTTTTTCTGCAGGATGGCCAAACCATGCCGCAGAAATAAATGCCATGGCATATCTGGTATCTTCCACACGAATCACCGTAACATCCTTTGATTCTACGGCAACTTCATCTGACACCACAAGCACTGCGGCACCCTTTCGAACCACCTCACAAGCAAACTCATGTCCATCGAAATTTGCCCCTTTGATGCAGAGGAACAGACACCCCGGTACCACCTTCCTGGAATCATACACTACCTGAGTAATCTCTCTGTCCATTGCCCCCTGTATGCATTCATATGTAATGTTCTCCAAAACCTCACAAAGCTTCATAACATGCCTCCATTTCCAAAACAGACTGCATCTATACTATACCTTATTTTATGTTATCCTTCAAGAGAATTCCCCTCAACCTGTCTTCACCAATTCCCCGAAGCCGAGTCTGAAGGAATTCTTGTTGAATGTCTCGCTGTAGAAAGCCCGCGCCCCCGGTTGTTTACACTTGTTTGCGGCCGCAGAACCAAGATGCACTAAGCATTGACAAAGCAGCGAAGGACATTCAGAAAAATACGAAACTCGCTACGCTCAGACAGTCGTATTTTTCTGAATAAGGCTTCTTTGTCACTGCTAAGGGCATCTAAGGTCCTGCTCTATGACAAACAAGTGTAAACAACCGGGGGCGCGGGCTTTCACAGCGGGAAGAATTAACAAAAATTCGTCAGGATATACTGTACCTGACTTCTGCCCTGGTAGTTGTTGATACCCAGCTGGTAAACTACGGAAACCGGATAGCTGCCTTGCCCGGCAAGAAGTGTGTCAAAGCTTCCGGGGCCGTATTTCTCCTCCAGGAATGTCTTAAAGTTCTCTGCATCCCCGAAATAAACCATCTGCTTCTGTTCTTCGTTGTCACATTTCACGCGGAAGCGGGCCATACTCCTGTTCTTTCCCATGAGAGAGGCTCCCACAAAAAGTAAATCCTTCTGGGCAAACAGGGGCTTGGGATTCCCCACTCCAAAGGGTTCCAGCAATTCCAGTTCCTCCGCCAGTCCCATGTCAGCAATGCTTAGAGGTAGCACCATATCGATATGAACTCTGGGAATAAAATCATCCTCCGTAAGGGCTGCCTTCTCATTTATCTCTCTGCGAAAGGCCTCCAAATCCTCCTCCCGCATGGAAAGCCCTGCCGCCATCTTATGTCCTCCGAAGCGGGTGAAATACTGCTTCACGGCGCTCATTCCATCATACATGTGGTAGCTTTCAATAGAACGTCCGGAGCCCTTCACACCATCCTCTCCCCTGGTTAAGACAAAGACAGGATGATAATACTTTTCCCGGATTCTTCCCGCAATGATTCCGGCCAGGCTTTCGTGTACCCGGGGAAGATAGAGAATCCAGACCTTATCCTTTTTGAGCTGCTTCTCCTCTATATATTGTTCCGCCAGCTCCACCCCCTGAAGGGTCAGATTCTTCCGGCTGTCGTTTAGCTCCTTTAACTGGGTAGCAATCTCCACCGCCTCCGAAACCGTGGTACATTCCAGAAGCTCCAATGCACGTTTCGCGGTATCCAGCCGTCCGGTTGCATTCAGACAGGGGCCAAGCACAAAGCCCAGATGATATACATTGATTTCCTCCTGCTTCAGCCCGTTCACCTGAATCAGAGCACGAAGTCCTGGATTTTGTGTTCTCCGGATACGCTTCAGGCCTTCCTTCACCAGCACCCGGTTTTCATCTGCCAGCTCCATCACATCGCAAACCGTTGCAAAAGCCGCAAACTCCAGCAGTTCCTCCAGAACATCCCCCATGTTCGGTGCACCGCCGTTTTCCTCCATCCTTTCCGTCAGGGCTCCGATGAGCTTATATGCCACCACTGCTCCGCAGATTCCGGAAAAAGGATAGGTATCCTCCGCCCGTTTCGGGTCAACCACTGCAAATGCTATGGGAAGAAGCTCCTTCCGTTCCTCCCCATTCTCTTCAAAGGGTACTTCGTGATGATCCGTGATAATGACCTGCATGCCAAGTTCCCCGGCCAGCTGCACCTGGGACGATGCTGCGATACCGTTGTCGCAGGTAACAATCCATTTCACTCCATCCTCTGCAGCTTCTTCTATCAGGTGGTCATTCAAACCATAACCGTCATGGATACGGTGGGGAATGGCGGTATCCACCCTGGCTCCCAATTTCCGAAGCCCCCTAGTCAGAATATAAGAGGAACAAATACCATCCACATCATAATCTCCGATGACACGAATGAGCTCCCCCTTCCCGATTGCCTCGCAAAGTCCTGCCACCGCCCTGTCCATATCCGTTAACAGCCATGGGGAGTGACAATCCGTAAGTTTCCCGTTCAAAAACATCCCTACCCGGCTGCTGTCTGTCAAGCCTCTGTTCCGAATGATTCTTGCCAGCACAGGAGATATTCCGTAAGTCTTCGACCAGCTCTCGAAATCCGCCCCTTTATTTGCCACAAGCCATTTTTCCATACCAATACTCCTTTATATAACAAAGAAGGGCGCCTCCAGGCGCCCCTCTCCCTTATGCCTCCTTCTTCGGAGGGAACTTCATACGCATTACATACCACAGACCACCTACGATACATACTGAGGAGTATGCGCCGCAGACAATACCTACCATCAAAGGCAGTGCAAAGTCACGGATACTGGTTACGCCCAGTATATACAGACAGGCTACCATAACAAAGGTCGTCAGGGAAGTAAAGATACTTCTGGACAATGTCTGTGTAATACTCTTATTTACAACATCCCTCAAATCATCCTTCGAAGTCATAACCTGCATATTCTCGCGAACACGGTCAAAGATAACGATGGAAGCATTGATGGAGTAACCTACGATGGTCAACATACATGCAATGAAGGTATTACCAACGGATACCCTTGCTGCCGCATAGAATGCCAATACAACCAGGACATCATGAAGCAATGCAATAATACTGCTCAGGCCAAAACGGATATCGCTGAAACGGATACGAATGTACAACAGCATACATGCAATGGCAATTACCACTGCCAAAATGGTATCAGACTTCATTTCATTACTGATAGTGGGGCTGATGGTCTCATTTTGAATCATGGACTTATCCAGATTGAATTCGGCAGTCAGCTTATCCTCCAGCTCGGATCTCTTCTCCACACTTAAGGCGCTCATCTTAAAAATGACTTCATTGGAGCCCTGAACGGTCTGAATCTGCACAGGTCCTCCTACTACGGATTCAATTACAGGAACAACCTCCGCATTTACCTGATCCAGATTCTTATTCTCATTGAAGGTTACGGTTACTGCAGTACCGCCCTTGAACTCCAGGCTGTAATTCAGAGCATCCTGTCCCTTTGCGGAATATACACCCATTACGACAAATCCGGCAACAATTAAGGCCAGGGAAACTCCAAAGAAAACCCCCTTCTTTGAAAGGAAGTTGACAGGCTTATGCTCCCTGCCGATTCCATACCATTTTGCATCCTTGAAGCCCAAAGCATAAAGTGCATTCAGAATCAATCTGGTTACAACCAGGGCTGTGAACATGGAAAGCACAATACCCAGTGCCAGGGTCTGTGCAAAGCCCTTAATCGTACCGGGGGCTAACAAAAGCAATACTCCCGCTGCAATCAGGGTGGTAATATTACCATCCACAATTGCGGAAAGTGCCTTATCAAAACCAATCTTCACCGCACTCTTCACGGTCTTTCCGGTAGCAAGTTCTTCGCGAATACGAGCGAAGATAATAACGTTAGCGTCCACCGCCATACCGATGGAAAGAATGATACCTGCCACACCGGACAGGGTCAGTGTCATATCAAAACCATTTAACAAAAGAACTACCAATACAACATACAGGCACAAAGCCAGAGCGGATGCCACACCGGGGATGAAATAAATGGCAATCATGAATACAATGACGATTACCAGACCGATTGCACCGGCCTTCAAGCTGGTATCAATGGCCTCCACACCAAGCTGGGCACCTACCACCTTGGAATGAAGCTCCTCCAGCTCAAGCTTCAGGCCACCGATACGGATGGTAGAAGCCAGATTTTCTGCCTCCTCATAACCGCTCATACCGGTTACGGAGGCCTGTCCATCGGTGAAAACACCGCCAACGGTGGGTACGCTTACAAAATCACCGTCATAATAAATACCAAGGGTTTCATTCTTGGTGTATGCATTTCTGGTAGCCTCCGCAAATTTCTCGGTACCCTCTGCAGTCATGGTCAGAGCCACCACATATTCCATGTTGCCCATTTTGTCCTGACCGCTCTTTGCGACTGCTTCCTTCACGTCCGTACCTTCAATTTTAATGGAACCGTCCGCAAACAATTCATCAATGGTCTTATTCAGCGTATATCCGCACTTGCCCTGACCGGTGTAGGAATAATTTTTATTTCCTTCCGAATCCGTCTCAGAAATAAAATACAATGCACCGGGCCGTCCCAGATCCTGAAGAATTGCATTTGCATCCTTCACGCCGGGAATTTCAATATTGATTCGATCTGCTCCCTCCTGGTAAACAATCGCTTCTGTACTGTAATTTTCCACACGCTTCTGAAGCTTTGCCACCGTATCCTTCATATCGGTTTCATCGGGAGCTTCCTCACCCACCACCTGATAGGTAATGCTGACACCGCCGGCCAGATCCAGACCCAGCTTAATGTCAGACGCACTGCCGCTTCCCTGGGCATTGACACCATATACATCAATATAGGTTATTCCTCCTAACAGGAGCAGCATGCAGAGCAAAATGACCAATGCACTACTTTTCTTCATTTTCTTCCTCCTCCATCATTTGTGCGACCTTCAGCATAATCGCACATTCAATTCGCTTTCTCTGGAGCTCACAGCCCACATCATATGCATCGTTGATATTGCCATGGAAGTTATAGGAGTTTGCCGCGCAGCCACCGCTGCAGTAGAACTTCGCAAAACACTTCTTACACTTCTCCTTGGCATACACATTACAACATTTGAATTCGTCACGAATATCCTCTCTTACGATGCCTTCCTCCACATTTCCCATCAGGAACGCTTCATTTCCGACAAACTGATGGCAGGGATACAGGTCCCCCCAGGGGGTAACTGCCAGATACTCTGTTCCGGAACCACAGCCGGACAAACGCTTCGCCACACAGGGACCACCCTGCAGGTCAATCATAAAGTGGAAGAAATTGAAAGGCTTTCCATCCTTCTTCCTCTGCAGCATTGCCTGAGCCAGTCTGTCATACTCCTCCTTTAAGACCGGAATATCCTCCTCGGTAATTGCGTAAGAATCCTCCGGCTTTGCCACTACAGGCTCCACCGAAATCTGTTCAAAGCCCAAATCGGCCAGATGCAATACATCCTTGGAAAAATCCAGATTATTATGGGTGAAGGTACCTCTCACATAATAATTGGTCTGATTTCTGCTTTCTGCCACCTTTTGGAACTTCGGAACAATGATATCATAGCTGCCCTGTCCGCCGCGGAAGGGTCTCATCCTGTCATTGATTTCCTTCCGTCCGTCAATGCTCAGTACGATATTGGACATTTCCTTGTTGGCAAATTCCAGTATTTCATCATTTAACAATACACCGTTTGTGGTCAGGGTAAAACGGAACCTCTTATTGTTTGGTTCCTCTAAGCTTCTGCCATATTCCACCAGCTGCTTTACCACATCCCAGTTCATCAGAGGTTCGCCTCCGAAGAAGTCAACCTCAAGATTTACACGGCTTCCGGAATTGGCTACCAGGAAATCCAGGGCCTTCTTACCCACTTCAAAGCTCATCAGCGCACGCCTGCCATGATACTCCCCCTCCTCTGCAAAGCAATACCTGCAGGCAAGATTGCAGTCATGTGCAATATGTAAGCAAAGAGCCTTTACAACGGTGGAACGCTTTTTAAAATCAAATACATAATCCTGATAAATATCCGGTGCAAACAACTGACCCGTCTTTTCGAGCTCCAGGACCTCGTCCACAGCCTCCAGAATTTCCTCCCGGGGGTAAGGAATGTCGGTCAGGTTTAACACTGCAGCCTTCACGGTTTCAGGATCCTTAATTCCCTCATTGATAAAGGGCTCCATGAGGGGAATCATATCATATACGATATCGTCAACTACGTGAATGGATCCGCTGTTTACATCCATGACGATATTGTAGCCATTACTTTTATACTGATGTATCACGAGAATAATCCTTTCCAAACAATAAGCAGCGACTTGTAATCGCTGCTTACTCTAGTCAATTCTGTTTCGCACTACTTATTTGATCTTTTCGCAGCTCTGATTTCCTACGGTACAGGAAGTCTTGCATGCAGACTGGCAAGAAGTCTGGCACTCACCACAGCCGCCCTTCTTCATGGATTCCTTCATGTCTCTGGTAGTTAAAGTCTTAATATGCTTCATTACTGATAGCCTCCTTACGATCTTCGAAAATGTAACATTCATAATCGTGGTCTATTATATCATAGATTTTAGTTTTGTAAAAGGTTTTTTGTAAAAATCATGAAAAATCCGTAAAATCACGCATTACCGAACCATTCCGCCCAGCATTCCACCCCCGGTGCACAGGCAAAATGTAGTAAATATCTTCCCTATTCCCCCGTCAGTTCCTCCCTTTACAAGCAATGTCACCAGCAGAAGGCCAGCGAAAAAAGCACCTCCCATCATCAGACCAAACAAAAACTTTCTTTCCTGCACTCTTCCTCCCGCCAGGAATCCTGCCAGGAAGGCTCCCACTATGTAAATCAGTATGATTACAATGTCAACCGCCTGTTTTGAGACGTGGAGCCGATACATGACAAATGCCAAAGCCAAAAGCAAACCCGCCGTTACCAGATAAGAAACCAAAAGGCACTTCACATATGTCAGAGCCGTTGGGTTCTTCATCTCCCTGCTGCCTCTTCTTTCCAAGCCTTTCATATTAATATGATACTCCTTCTCCCTTCCTTTCTGTTTCATTTTTATGCAGTGAACGAGGAAAACTTGACAATCACTTGTAATATCATGTAGTATAAATCCAAATACAATACTCCCTTTCGGAATTGTGTTTACAAAGAAACAATTCCGAAAAGAGAGATAGAATATTACATAGAAGGAGTGTTTTTCTCATGGACCCTTTGGTCATACAATTTATTTGTTTGGTGTTTCTATTGATACTGTCCGGCTTTTTTTCTTCCGCGGAGACCGCGCTGACTACCGTCAACCGCGTTCGTCTGAAAGCCCTGGAGGAAGAAGGGAACAAAAAAGCTGCCCGGGTAAATAAAATACTGGACAATTACAGCAAAATGCTGAGTGCTATTCTGATTGGAAACAACATCGTGAACCTTTCTGCTTCCGCGCTGGCTACCACCCTTGCCCTGCATATCCATCTGGCAGTTGGTATTGCCACCGGTATCCTTACCATATTGGTTTTAATCTTTGGTGAAATCGTACCCAAAACCTGGGCAATGTACTCTTCCGAGCGACTTGCTCTGGCCTACGGCAGCATCATATATGCTCTGATGCAGCTTCTCACCCCGGTGATTTTTATTATAGACAAGATTGCCTGGTGTATCCTGGCTCTGCTTCATATTGACAGATCCCAAAAGAATACCATGACCGAAAACGAATTAAAGACCTATGTGGATGTAAGCCACGAGGATGGTGTGATTGAGTCCGAGGAGCGGGAGCTCATCTACAATGTATTTGATTTTTCCGATGCAGTTGCCAAGGATATTATGATTCCCCGTATCAACATGGTCACCATTGATGTGGATGACAGCTATGAGCAGGTGCTTTCCGTCTTTCGGGAGTCCATGTATACCAGACTTCCGGTCTACGAAAAGGATCCGGACAACATTATCGGTCTGATAAACATAAAAGACTTCATCCTTACAGAAAATGCGGCAGATTTCCATGTTCACAGCATCATCCGGGATGCCCATTATACCTATGAATACAAGAAGATTGCAGATCTCATGTCGGAGATTCGGGAAAAGAATACCAGCGTAACCTTCGTATTAAACGAGTACGGTGCGACCGTAGGTATGATTACCCTGGAAGATCTTCTGGAAGAAATTGTTGGAGAAATCCGGGATGAATATGATGGGGACGAAGCCGAGAATATTAAGAAGCTGGATGAATACACCTACCTGGTAGAGGGCAGCATGAAGCTGGATGATATCAACGACGCTATCGGCACCAAATTGGAAAGCGAAGACTACGACTCCATCGGCGGCATCATCATAGAAAAGCTGGACCGTCTGCCCGAGGACAATGAAGAGGTGACTCTTCCCGACAGAATCCGCCTGAAGGTACAGGGAATTGACCAAAATCGTATCGTAAAGGTCCTTCTTACTCTTCCCACCGGGGATGTGGAGGAAGAAAATCCTGACCGGTCCGAGACCGACGAAAGCAAATAAATACATATTTCCCGGAAA
>CALYSH010000012.1 GCA_945485625.1 uncultured Lachnospiraceae bacterium
GAGAAGGCTTGCAAGTGTGTATTCTCCGAGCCTCCTGTAGATGATTTATACATGGAGGAGCTCCCTCAGGTGGATGGGGCAAGAGTGTTCTCTGTTGAGTTCCTGCCCGGTCAGTTCGATCAGAGAGCAGATTCTGCGGTACAGTGTATTCAGTTCCTGGATGAGAATGAGAATCCCATTATCCGTACTGCAGTCACTTATATGATTCAGGGAAATATTACCGAGGAGGAGTTTGCCAGAATCAAGGCAAACTGCATTAACCCGGTAGATTCCAGAGAAACCGATTTACAGAAGCCAAAGACCCTGGTGACCGTGTTTGAGGATCCTGCCGATGTAGCTGTTTTTGATGGCTTTATCGACATGCCGGAGCATAAGCTGAGGGAGCTTTATGATTCCCTGGGGCTGGCAATGACCTTTAAGGATTTCCAGCATATTCAGAATTATTTCAGAGAGGATGAGAAGAGAGATCCTTCCATGACGGAAATCCGCGTATTGGATACCTACTGGTCCGATCACTGCCGTCATACCACTTTCTCCACCGAGCTTACCGATGTGGAATTTGAAGATGGTTACTATCGTTCTCCCATCGAGACCACCTACCAGAGTTACCTGGATACCAGAGAAGAAATCTTCAAGGGGCGCGAGGACAAGTTTGTCTGTCTGATGGATCTGGCCCTTATGGCAATGAGAAAGCTTAAGAAAGACGGTAAGCTTGCAGATATGGAAGAGTCCGATGAGATCAATGCATGCTCCGTTGTTGTTCCTGTAGAGATGGATTACGGTGACAGAAAGGAAACCGAGGAGTGGCTGGTATTCTTCAAGAATGAGACCCATAATCATCCTACCGAGATTGAGCCCTTCGGTGGTGCAGCTACCTGTCTCGGTGGTGCAATCCGTGACCCGTTGTCCGGTCGTGGCTATGTATACCAGGCAATGCGTGTAACCGGTGCGGCAGATCCTACCGTTCCTGTGGCTGATACCCTGAAGGGTAAGCTGTCCCAGAAGAAGCTGGTTCGCGGTGCTGCCAGCGGATATTCGTCCTATGGTAATCAGATTGGTCTTGCTACCGGCTTTGTAAAGGAAATTTATCATCCCAATTATGTGGCAAAGAGAATGGAGATTGGTGCCGTTATGGGTGCTGCTCCCAGAGAGAATGTAATCCGTGAGACTTCCGACCCCGGTGATATCATCATTCTTTTAGGCGGACGTACCGGTCGTGACGGCTGTGGCGGCGCAACCGGTTCCTCCAAGGTACACACCGAGCAGTCCATTGAGACCTGTGGTGCAGAGGTTCAGAAGGGTAATGCTCCTACTGAGCGTAAGATTCAGAGATTGTTCAGACGTGCGGAGGTAAGCCGTCTGATTAAAAAGTGTAATGACTTTGGGGCAGGCGGTGTATCCGTTGCAATCGGTGAGCTTGCGGACGGTCTTACCGTAGATTTGGACAAGGTTCCCAAGAAATATGCAGGTCTGGATGGTACCGAGCTTGCGATTTCCGAGTCCCAGGAGCGTATGGCTGTTGTGGTAGATCCCAAGGATGTGGATGAATTCCTGGGTTATGCGCAGGAAGAGAATCTGGAGGCCGTACCGGTAGCAGTGGTTACCGAGGAGCCCAGACTGGTTCTGAATTGGAGAGGAAAGACCATCGTAAACTTAAAGCGAGCTTTCCTGGATACCAACGGTGCACATCAGGAGACCACCGTTAAGGTGGAGATTCCCTCCGAAGAAGAGAATTATTTTGAAAAGTGGGCAATTCCCGCCGTGGGCGAGAAGGTGGAAGCAGGAGATGTGAAGACAGCCTGGCTGACCATGCTCAATGATTTGAATGTTTGTTCCCAGAAGGGTCTGGTTGAAATGTTTGATGCATCCATCGGTGCAGGCAGTGTATTGATGCCTTACGGCGGTGTTCATCAGTTGACGGAGACCCAGATCATGGTTGCAAAGCTTCCCGTTCTTCACGGAAAGACCGATGTGGTTACCATGATGAGCTATGGCTTTGACCCTTATCTGTCCAGCTGGAGTCCTTACCATGGTGCGATCTATGCGGTGGTAGAATCCATGGCGAAGATTGTTGCAGGTGGTGGTGATTACAAGAAGATTCGTTTCACCTTCCAGGAGTATTTCCGCAGAATGACCAGTGATCCTACCCGTTGGAGTCAGCCCTTTGCGGCTCTGCTGGGTGCTTACGATGCACAGATTGGTTTCGGACTTCCTTCCATCGGTGGTAAGGATAGTATGTCCGGTACCTTCAATGACATTGATGTTCCTCCTACACTGGTTTCCTTTGCAGTGGATATAGCAAAGCAGCAGGACATTGTAACTCCGGAACTTAAGAAGGCAGGAAATCAGCTGGTACTGTTTGAAATCGACAAGGATGACTTTGATATCCCCATGTATGAGGCAGTGGGAGAACTGTACGACCAAATCCATGAATTGGCAGTGGCAGGAAAGATTTGTTCCGCATATGCCCTGGATTCCAAGGGTATTGCGGCAGCAGTTTCCAAGATGGCCTTTGGTAACAGGCTCGGCGTAAAGCTGAATGCGGACGTGGCTGCTGAGAAGCTGTTTGAGAACGGATTGGGTAATATTTTGGCAGAGGTTGCACCTGAGACAATCGCTGAATTAAATGACAAGGAGATAGAGTATACGGTAGTTGGTACCGTTACGGAGGAACCTTCCTTCGTATGGGGCGATGTAACCATTTCCATAGAGGAGGCACTCAAAGCATGGACCTCCAAGCTGGAGAAGGTATTCCCCACCAAGGCGGTAAAGGGCACCGAGAAGGTTGACACCGGTATTTACAGGGCGGATTCCGTTTATGTATGCAAGAATAAAATTGCAAAGCCTACCGTATTTATCCCGGTATTCCCCGGCACCAACTGCGAGTATGATTCCACAAAGGCATTCGAGAGAGCCGGTGCAAATGTAAAGACCTTGGTATTTAAGAACCTGAGTGCAACCGATATCCGCGATTCTGTGGATGCCTTCGAGAAGGCAATCAGTCAGGCACAGATCATTATGTTCCCCGGCGGCTTCTCCGCAGGTGATGAACCGGACGGAAGCGCGAAGTTCTTTGCAACCGCATTCCGTAACGCGAAGTTAAAGGAAGCGGTTGAGAAGCTCCTTCAGGAAAGAGACGGTCTTGCACTTGGTATCTGTAACGGTTTCCAGGCATTGATTAAATTGGGGCTGGTACCCTTCGGTGAGATCGTGGGACAGGATGAGAATGCTCCTACTCTTACGTTCAATACCATCAACCGCCACATTTCCAAGATGGTTTATACCAAGGTGGTTTCCAATAAATCTCCCTGGTTACAGGGTGCGGAGCTGGGAGCTACCTACTGTAACCCTGCATCCCATGGTGAGGGTCGTTTTGTAGCACCGAAGGAGTGGCTGGATAAGCTGTTCGCAAACGGACAGGTTGCTACACAGTATGCGGATTCCCTTGGAAACATCAGCATGGATGAAGAGTACAATGTCAATGGTTCCTATCTGTCCATTGAAGGTATCACCTCACCGGATGGACGCTGCTTCGGTAAAATGGCCCACTCTGAGAGAAGAGATACAGCCGTAGCAATGAATATCTACGGTAACCAGGATATGAAGATCTTTGAGTCCGGTGTAAACTACTTTAAGTAAAACAATGCGGCGGGGCAACTTTGCCCCGCCTTGCCTGCTTGTGCGAGATGAATTCTTTTTGGAAATCCTGTTTTCTTTTGAATTTCAAAGATGACAAAAATACTGGGGAGGTAAAAATATGTACGCAACATTTTGGTCACTGGTTCCTCCGATCATCGCCATTGTATTGGCGTTGATTACAAAAGAGGTATACAGTTCACTGTTCATTGGTATCTTAATGGGTGGTCTTTTTTATGCAGAGTTTCATTTTGAGGAAGCAATCCTCCATATTTTCAACGATGGTATGGTGGCACAGCTTACGGACGGCGGAAACGTAGGCATTCTGATATTCCTGGTTATCTTAGGAACCATGGTATGTATGATGAGCAAGGCGGGAGGCTCTGCTGCATTCGGTCGTTTTGCAGGTTCCAAGATTAAAACAAAGACGGGTGCCCAGCTTGCCACCGTTGCACTTGGTGTGCTGATTTTCGTTGACGATTACTTCAACTGCTTAACCGTAGGCAGTGTCATGAAGCCTGTGGCGGAAAAACATAAGATTTCCAGAGAAAAGCTGGCTTTTCTGATTGATGCTACCGCAGCTCCCGTCTGTATTATTGCTCCCATTTCTTCCTGGGCAGCAGCAGTAACGGGATACGTAGAAGGTGAGGATGGTTTCCAGCTGTTCTTAAGAGCAATTCCGTTTAACTTTTACGCGTTGTTTACTATTTTCTTTATGATTGCGGCTGTTTTGATGAAGGTAGAGTTCGGTCCCATGAAGGCAAAGGAAGCTGCCATGGACAAGCTGCAGGAAAAGGCAGCCCGGGCACAGGAAAGCGACGCAAATCCCAACGGGAAGGTAATAGACCTGGTGGTTCCGGTGGTGGCCCTGATTATCTGCTGTGTCATCGGTATGATTTATACAGGTGGTTTCTTTGAAGGTGTAGACTTTATTACTGCCTTCTCCGAGAGCTCCGCGTCCGTTGGCTTGATGCTGGGAAGCTTCTTTGCACTGATTATCACCATCATTTACTATTTGCTTCGCCGTTCCATGAATTTAAAGACCTGTATGGAATGTCTGCCGGAGGGCTTTAAGGCAATGGTTCCCGCAATCCTGATTCTGACACTTGCCTGGACCTTAAAGTCCATGACCGACAGCCTTGGCGCCAAGGAGTATGTGGCTGCCATGGTGCAGGGTTCTGCCGAAAGCTTAATGAGTATGCTGCCTGCCATTATTTTCCTGGTAGCTTGTTTCCTGGCATTCGCAACGGGAACCAGCTGGGCTACCTTTGGTATTCTGATTCCTATCGTAGTAGATGCGTTCAGCCAGACCGATCCGAAGCTGATGATTATTGCCATCAGTGCATGTATGGCAGGTGCGGTTTGCGGGGATCACTGCTCCCCCATTTCCGATACCACCATTATGGCGTCCGCGGGAGCGGATTGTAACCATGTGGATCATGTTTCCACCCAGCTGCCCTATGCAATTTTTGTTGCGGTCATCTCCTTTATCACCTACATTGTTGCCGGATTCTTGAGAAACTCCGTGGTATGTCTGGTGATTGGAGTGGCTTTGATTCTGGGGGCATTGTTTGTGATGAAAAACCGGGACGAGGCAAACGTGTCATAGGAAGAAGCCGGATTCAAAGAGGCGTGTATTCGGAACATTGAAAACAGGAAGGGCATCGTTTGTCGCTTGGGCGTAAACGGTGCCCTTGTAAGATAAAATAGAGATATTCAGGAGGATAATAATGAGAGAATGGTTAAATAACGCAGTTTTTTATGAAATCTATCCCCAGTCCTTTCAGGACACCAACGGGGACGGAATCGGAGATTTCCGGGGAATTATAAAGAGATTGGATTATATAAAGGAGTTGGGCTGCAATGCCATCTGGATGAACCCCTGCTTTGCCTCTCCTTTTGGAGATGCCGGCTATGATATATCCGATTTTTATCAGGCGGCGCCCCGGTATGGTACCAACGAGGATTTAAAGGAATTGTTTGAGGAAGTACACAAGAGAGATATGCATATCCTTTTGGATCTGGTTATGGGTCATACCTCTGTGGAACACAAGTGGTTTCAGGAGTCCATGAAGCCGGAGAAAAATGAATATACCGATCGGTATATTTGGACGGACTCTGTCTGGGAGACCCCGGAGGGAGCCCAGACCCTTCGCGGCATTTCCGACAGGGACGGCTCCTGTATTGTGAATTTTTTCTCTCATCAGCCCGCATTGAATTATGGATATTATGAGAGAACAGCCCCCTGGCAGCAGTCACCGGAGGATCCCGGTCCCAGGGCCAGTCTGGAGGAATTAAAGAATGTGATGCGCTTCTGGCTTTCCATGGGCTGTGACGGCTTCCGAGTGGATATGGCACATTCCATGGTAAAGAATGATCCGGAAAGCAAGGGTACCATTGCCTTCTGGAAAAAGGTGAGAGCCTTTTTGGAGGAAGAATTTCCCAATGCAGTGATGGTGTCGGAATGGGGCGAGCCGGATAAGGCCCTGGAGGGAGGCTTCCATATGGATTTTCTTCTGCATTTCGGACCCTCCCATTACAATGATTTGTTCCGCTGCGAGAAGCCCTTCTTTTCTTCTGAAGGGAAGGGGAATATCAGGGAATTCATGGATCGTTACCTGGAAAACTACGGAAAGACCAATGGAAAGGGACTGATTTGTATCCCTTCCGGAAACCATGATATGGACAGACTTGCCAGGACACTTACCCCTGAGGAAACCAAGGTTGCCTTTGCTTTTCTGCTTTCCATGCCCGGAGCCCCCTTCCTTTATTACGGGGATGAAATCGGTATGCGGTATGTGGAGGGGCTTCACAGCAAGGAGGGCGGTTACAATCGCACCGGCTCCAGAACACCCATGCAGTGGGAGAAAGGAGTCAATGCCGGCTTTAGTGCCGCGCCCGCAGAGCAGCTGTATCTTCCCCTTGATCCTGCAAAGGACAGACCCTGCGTGGCAGAGCAGCTGGGGAAGGAGGGCTCTCTGCTGGAGGAGGTGCGCAGACTGATTCAGATTCGACAAGACCATCCGGCACTGTGGAACAATGCAAAAATAGGCGGGATATATGCGAAGGAAAATGCATACCCCCTGGCATATATCAGAGCATGTGAAACAGAAGCCATTGCAGTGGTGATTAATCCGGGAAATAAGCCACAGACAGTTGATCTGGGAGCAGCTTATGCAGATATGGATCTGGAGAATCCGGTGTACACCATCGGAGGACAGATGTCTTCGGATGGGGAAGGCAGATGGATTGTGCCCGGCGCCAGTGCAGCATTTATTCCCATAAAAGGTACGGTGGGATGATTTCCCAAAACAATGACAGTGGGATGAAGCTCCGGGACCGGAAGGAGAAGTATCATCTATGAATCAGAGAAATTATCAGAAGGAGCTGGAGAAGCTTCTGGAGCTCTTTCAGACACAGCACCGGACGCCCCGACTTTTTCTGCACAGCTGTTGCGCACCCTGCAGCAGCTATGTGCTGGAATATCTGGCGCCCTTTTTTGAGATAACTGTATTTTATTATAACCCCAATATCTCCGGAGAACCGGAATACCGGAAGAGGGTAGAGGAGCAGAAGCGGTTGATTTCCATTTACAATCGGGAGAATAAGGGACATCCCATTTCGATTTTGGAAGGGGACTATGAACCCTCATGCTTTTATGATGCGGTGAAGGGTCTGGAGAAGCTGGGGGAAGGAAGCGAACGATGCTTTCGCTGCTTTGACCTGCGCCTGCGGGAAACCGTAAGACTGGCCAAGGAAGGGGACTTCGATTATTTCGGAACAACCCTTACCATCAGTCCGCTAAAGAACGCCGGCAAATTAAACGAAATCGGTTTCTCACTGGAGCAGGAGTTTGGCATCCCCTGGCTGCCCTCGGATTTCAAGAAAAAGAACGGTTATAAGCGCTCGGTAGAGCTTTCCGCGCAGTATGAATTGTATCGTCAGGACTTCTGCGGATGTGCATTTTCCAAAGCGGAAAAAAGTGTTCTTCCAAAACAGGAAAATCGGTTGACAAATGCAGAAGAGTGAATTACAATAGGAAAACATCACTTTGAAACCAGAAATGTAGTGCCCTGGAATTCTATGGATTCCAGGGCACGAATCGGCTAAGGAGAGAAGTATGAAAAAACGACCGGGAATCACCAGAGAAGAGGAAGAAGAGAAACTGAAGCGGACCCTTAAGGTTGCCAGAGACAAGGTGGAGGCAAATATCCGGAATGTGAAGGCCCTGGAGGAAGAGCTTCACGCCATGCAGGAGGAGTTCGATGAGAGCGACAAGGAAATGCAGACTCTGTGGCATGATGCGGATGCCAGGTTCAAGTTTGTAAATCAGGATCTTCGAAGAGCAAAGCAGGCACAGAAAAAGCCTTATTTCGGACGCATCGATTTTCGTGACAGTAAGTTAAAGAAGGATGAAGTGTATTATATCGGTCGTTCCGTCATTGCGGACAATCCGGCGGAGCCGGAGGTAATTGACTGGAGAGCTCCCATTGCCGGTGTGTATTACGATGCAGCCCTGGGGAAGGCTACCTATTCCGTTCGCGGCGAAGGAAACTATGAAATCGAGCTGAGCAGAAAGCGTACTTATGAAATTGAGGACGAAAAGCTTAAGGATTTCTATGATTCCGATGTAGTGGCAAACGACGAACTTCTGACCAAGTACCTGGCCAAGAATAAGCGCTCCGTTCTGGGAGAAATCATTGCCACCATCCAGAAGGAACAGAATGAGGTGATTCGGAAGAAGCCCCAGCATAATCTGATTGTACAGGGTGCTGCCGGTTCCGGCAAAACCACGGTGGCCATGCATCGGATTTCCTACATATTATATAACTATGAGCTGGAGTTTGCACCGGAGGATTTCTATATCATCGGCAGTAATCAGGTTTTGCTCAATTACATCACCGGAGTGCTGCCCGACCTGAATGTATACGGGGTATCCCAGATGACCATGGAGCAGCTGTTTGTGCGGCTACTCTATGAGGACTGGGACAAAAGCTTTCGGATAAAACCGGTTATCCGGGGAGTTACTCCTCCCATCAAAGGAACCTATGAGTGGTTCCATGATTTGGAGCAATACTGTGTAGCATATGAGGACAGAGTAATTCCCAAACAGGATGTGGTAATCGAAAAGAACGGTGTGATTCTGCTAAAAGCGGCACAGATTGAGAAAATTCTGGAAGAGAGCAGGAATCTTTCCAGAGCGGATAAAATATCCCGATTGACGGAGTATTTGATCTCAAAGCTGGAAAATGAAATCAGCGGAAAGTACTATTCCTATACGGCAGGGGAAAAGCAGAGGCTTCTGCATAAGTACGAAACCTACTTTGGGAAGCGGGAATGGAAGGGCTCTATTTTTGATTTGTATGATGATTTCCTGACCGGGCAGAATGCAAAGGGATATCAGGTGGACTTCCCGGGAAAGGAATTTGACGTGTATGATCTGGCTGCACTGGCTTACCTTTACAAACGGATCAAGGAGGATCAGGTGATTCGTGAAGCCGGGCATGTGGTAATCGATGAGGCACAGGACTTCGGTATGATGGTCTACGGTTCTCTGAAGTATTGTCTCAGTAAATGCACCTATACCATTATGGGAGATGTGTCACAGAATATCTCCCTGGACTATGGTCTGAATGACTGGTCAAAGCTTCGGGAACTGATGCTGCCCGGAGAGTATGACTATTTTGGACTGCTTCGAAAGAGCTATCGGAATACGGTGGAGATTGCGGAGTTTGCCACCGATATTCTCTGCCATGGAAGCTTTTCCATCTATCCAATCGAGCCCATCATTCGTCATGGAAGGGAAGTGGAGGTGCTTGCCTGTGACGATTTCAGCGGATTGATCCGAAAAAGTGCGGACATCATTGAAAACTGGCAGAAGAGTGGAATGGAAACCATCGCTGTGGTATGTGCGGATGAACATGAGGCCGCTTCGGTCAGCGAACAGTTAAGAGTGTTGGGGATAGCGGTGGAAAATGTAATGGAAGAGCAGTGCTTCGAGGAGGGCGTTATGGTCCTTTCCCTGGAATACACCAAGGGCCTGGAGTTTGATGCGGTGCTTCTGTTTGATGCATCTGCAAAGAACTATCCTGCGGAGGACGGGTATGTGAAGCGATTGTATGTGGCAGCCACCAGAGCCCTGCATGAACTGGTGGTGCTGTATCAGGGAGAGCTGACTCCATTGATTGCCAGCCCGGTATCGGAAGAGCGAAAGAAGAAACTGTTCGCCCTGGAGGAGGGCTCCAGAAAAACTCCGAAGCCGGTGGTGGAAGAACGAACTCGCGAAGAAATCCTGCGGGAGATTGCGGAGGAAGGGGAGAAGGAGAGACTTCGTCGGGGAACCTACGGTCCCAGGGCTATTTCCGTAAAGTCTGCTTCCGTACCGGAGCAGAGGACAGAAGGGATACCGGCACGGGAACCGGCCATCGTCACTGCACCTCAGAAGAAAAAGAGCTGGGAGGAACAAAACCGTGATGTCACCATTCCCTCTTATCTGGAGCGACGGAAGCAGGAGCTGAAGCAACAGACACAGCAGATAGATTCCGGAGAATTTGGGGAAGCACCGGATCAGAACAGCCTGCGGCCGGTTGGTCATCCCAGGATCGATACCGGTGTACGGTTTTCCATGAAGGGAAAGGGCTATTATGATGTGTTCAGCAACTACGGAACTCTGCGCATTACTCCCATGTCCCAGGATGTGATCCGCATCTGCTTTGCAAAGGGACAGTGCAGTGTATTCCCGGAGGCTTTGAGCGAGATGAAGGGAGCCGGAGGAAAATATAAGATTCGGGAAAGCGTGTCCGCTATTGAAATCCTCACGGATAAAGTGCTGGTGAAGGTGGAGAAAAAGACGGGTGCCCTGTCCTTCCTGACCCCCCAGGGGAAATTGCTTCTGGCAGAGCGTGGCACGGAACCCAGACAGGTGAGTCCTGATCAGGTGTGGGAGTTCTTTGCCTGGAAGAAGGAGGAGGCTCTTCTTGCAGAGGGAATCAGTGAGGAGCGTATCCTGCAAATCGGAAGTCTGGCCAGATATATTTCCTTTGGCGAAAAAAGCGGCAAGTCACCCAGACTGGCGTCAGCGGGGAAATACGAGCTGGTATTCCCTCCCAGACAGAAGACCCTGTGCTGCAACATCCCCATGTACGGACCCTATGTCTCTCAGGAGGGAACCGGTATCATAGATTACTATTTTGTGGCAAAATAGCTTCCAAAAGCCCCTTGATGAATTGCCAAAAGTAGGATATAGTTAATGAAAATAAGGGATTGGAAAGGATGATGGTATATGAAGAAATTGTTGGATCTGCTCACAGAAGAAATGCAACAGGCATTCGAGGCTGCGGGCTATGATAAAAACCTGGGTAAGGTAGGAATTTCCAACCGTCCCGACCTGTGTGAATATCAGTGCAATGGTGCTATGGCAGGTGCAAAACAGTATAAAAAGGCACCCATTATGATCGCAAATGAGGTGGCGGAAAAATTGTCCGGTACCACTGTTTTTTCAGAGGTGGATGCGGTGGCCCCCGGATTCCTGAACCTGAAGGTTTCCGAAAGCTTCCTGTGTGATTATATGAGAAGGATGAGCGAGGAGGAGAAGTTTGGTCTGGAGGCTCCTAAGAAGCCAAAGACCATCGTCATTGATTACGGCGGTCCTAACGTGGCAAAACCTCTTCATGTGGGACACCTCCGTTCCGCGGTCATCGGTGAGTCAATCAAGCGTATGTCACGTTATGCGGGGCATAAGGTGATCGGTGATGTGCATTTGGGAGACTGGGGTCTTCAGATGGGGCTTATTATCTCCGAATTACAGGTAAGAAAGCCTGAGCTTCCTTACTTTGATGACAGTTATACCGGAGAGTATCCCGTAGAGGCGCCCTTTACTCTTTCCGAGCTGGAGGAGATTTATCCTACCGCCAGCGGCAAGAGCAAGGTGGATGAGGAGTTTAAGGCAAAGGCTTTACAGGCTACTGCTGATTTGCAAAAGGGCAAACCCGGGTACCGTGCCATCTGGAAGCATATCATGGAGCTTTCCATTGCGGATCTGAAAAAGAATTATGAGAAGCTTAAGGTTGATTTCGATCTTTGGTACGGCGAGTCCGATTCCCAGAAATACATCCCCGATATGGTGGAAAAGATGAAGAAGGACGGCTTCGCATACATCAGCAACGGAGCACTGATTGTTGACGTAGCAACAGAGGAGGACAAGAAGGAAATACCTCCCTGCATCATCTTAAAGTCCGATGGTGCGGCCATGTACGATACCACCGATCTTGCAACAATCCTGCAGAGAACCATCGATTTTGCTCCGGACAGCATTATTTATGTAGTGGACAAGCGTCAGGAGCTGCACTTTGAGCAGGTATTCCGCTGTGCGCGCAAGACCGGTCAGGTAGCGGAGAATACAGAGTTAAAGTTCCTGGGCTTTGGTACCATGAACGGAAAGGATGGCAAGCCCTTCAAAACCCGTGATGGCGGTGTGATGCGTTTGTCCAGCCTGATTTCCCAGATTACCGATCAAATGTATGAGAAGATTTCCGGGAATGAGGCTTTGAGTCAGGAGGAAGCGAAGGAGACCGCACAGGTGGTTGCGCTGGCAGCTCTGAAGTATGGTGATTTGTCCAACCAGGCAAGCAAGGATTACATCTTTGATATCGATAAGTTTATTTCCTTCGAGGGAGATACCGGTCCATACATTCTTTACACCATTGTACGTATCAAGTCCATATTAAATAAGTACAGGGAGCAGGGGAAGGAGATTTCCATGGAGTCTCTTTCTGCAGCACAGAATGCCTCCGAGAAGGCGCTGGTAATGGAGCTTTGTCAGTTTAACAGCATGATGGAGAGCGCCTGTGAGGAGCTGGCACCCCATAAGGTATGTGCATATATCTATGATCTGGCCAATGCGTTCAATCGCTTCTATCATGAGACCAAGATCCTCAGTGAAGAGGATGAAGCAAAGAGGGCCGGTTGGATCGCACTGTTAAATCTGACCAGAGATATTTTGGAGTGCTGTATCGATTTGCTGGGATTTTCTGCACCGGAAAGGATGTAATGAATCCTTATTGTGCCCCATTTATTATGCAATAGAAAGGAACGACGAAAATGGCGGAACATACAAAACTTCAACGAAATAACAAAGTCTGGCAAGTTTTGTCTTTTTTGGTATTGGCGGCGTATGGAGTGGCCTGCTTCTACCTGCACTATATGCAGTCCATTCAGCCTGCGGAATATGAGAATCGCTATTTTCAGTCGGACCTGCCATATCATATCAGCATGATTATTGAGGATGGCTGGTATTACAGCTTTACCGCCTATGTGTATCAGATATTGTATGTACTGGGAGGGAACAGCGGCGTGCTGATAGCGGTGTTTCTGACCGGTATGAGCGTGGGCACGGTTCTTCTTACCAAAAAGTTCCTGGCGCTTGAGGACGGGGCAAAGGAGAAGGAGCTTTCCCTGACGGTTCAGGCCCTGATGTGCAACCTGGTGATGGCCTTTTTCCTGCCCCTTGCCGGGAAGTACCGGTATGTGAGCTATCAGAACGGAAATCTCTGGCATAATTCCACCTATCTGGTTATGCGACTGATTGGCATGGCCACATTGTTGTATTATTTCAGGCTGGAGAAAACATACGGGGAACGGATTTCGGCAAAGAACTGGTTTATTCTGACTGCCCTTCTGGCAGTGGGCACCGGAGTGAAGCCAAGCTTCCTGACTGTATTTGCACCGGCTCTGGCCTTGAAGCTTCTGTGGGATTTGTTCCACCGGGTACGGTTTCGCCAGATTTTCCTGCTGGGCTGTACCGTGTTGCCTTCTCTCGGAGTGATGCTGTGGCAGAATGCAGTGTTGTTTGGACAGGATACGGGAAACGGTTTCCATTTTGCTCCATGGTATACCTTTTCCCTGCATGCGGACAGACCCAAGGCAGCAGTGCTTTGTTCCCTGGCATTTCCTCTGGTGGTTGTTCTGTTTTCACTGAAGAAAATCTTTTCGGATAAACAGTATTTCTTTGCCTGGATGATGACGGGAATCGGATTCTTTGAAGCACTGCTTTTGGCAGAGACCGGAAGCAGATCCCGGGACGGCAACTTCCTGTGGGGATACCTGTTTGCACTTTTCTTCCTGTATGTATACAGCTTTCGGGTTTTTAAGGAAATGCTTTTGACCCGGAGAGAGGAAAAGGATACAAAGGTTGTTTCATGGATTCCCGTGGCACTCTGCGGTCTGGTTTTCCTGTACCAGTTGTATTGCGGAGTGTATTTCTTCCTGCGGCTGCTGGGGGGAGAAACATATTTCATGTTTGGATAAAAAACTTGTTGACAAACTTTTGGATATGTTATATACTATCCAAGTCGGCTGAAAACAGTCGAAATGGAAGTTTAGCTCAGCTGGGAGAGCATCTGCCTTACAAGCAGAGGGTCATA
>CALYSH010000013.1 GCA_945485625.1 uncultured Lachnospiraceae bacterium
CGGCTTTCGCCGTATGTTGTACCACGAAAAAAGGTTTCTTGGTAAGCAAGCTTCCTCCATGCTGCATTCGCAGACCTTCGGTCTTGCTCATGCACGGCTTTCGCCGTATGTTGTACCACGAAAAAAGGTTTCTTGGTAAGCAAGCTTCCCCGAAACCTTTTTTCGTGGTACAACGCATGGCTCAATGCTCAAGCATGTGTTCAATAAATATTCCGTACCCTTTTTTGCAGTCCTGGATGAGGACGTGGGTGACAGCGCCGATGATTTTACCGTCCTGAATGATGGGAGCACCGCTCATCCCCTGCACAATTCCTCCGGTTTTCTTTAAAAGCTCCTCATCCGTCACCTTCAGTTCGATTCCACGATTGATATTGTCATGTTCCAGATGTATGGCAGTGATTTCCACATCATACATACATGGTTCATCCTCAATGGTACAGATAATTTGTGCCGGTCCTTTTTTTATTTCATGCTTAAAGCCTACCGGCATGGCCTGACTCTTAGATATCCTTTTTCCCTTCTGGTTTAGGTACCCGTATACACCCCTTGCACTGTTTTCATATATATCTCCCAGCATCTTATCCTTGGAATACACAATCAGTCCGGTCATTTCTCCCGGTGCTCCGCTGTGCCCCTTCACCACATCAATTATTTTGGTCTCATACAACGAACCACCCGTAATGTCCATCAGCACACTGGTATCCACGTCACTGATACCATGACCCAACGCCCCGAAACGACCATTTTGGTCCACAAAGGTCATAGTGCCAATCCCCTGTGCATTGTCTCTTACCCATACACCGATTTTATACCTTCCGCTCTGATCCTTTATGGGTTGGATTTCTTTCACCAAAACAGCATCCCCCCGAAGAATTTCCAATTTGATTTTCCTTCCCTGAGAAGCCTCCACGCGCTTTATCAGATCATCTTTACTCTGAATTTCCGTTCCGTCCAGTTTCTGAATGTAATCTCCTGTTTTCAACAGATTTTTAGCCGGAGAATGTACGGTACCCTGTGTGTCTGTAAAATCACCCACGCCAATTACCAATACCCCTTTGGCTTTCAGATAAATACCTACAGGTTCTCCGCCTGGAATCAGTTCATAATTCTCTACCACCTGAATGTCTACATTTTTCAGTGGCAGAAATCCAAACAAAAACACCCGCATGGAATATTTATTCAAAGCACCCGTTTTCATGGTGACGGGACGATTCAAATCTATGGTAATCCGTTCCTTTGGGATATTACTCTCCCCTCCGTTTGCCACATCCATAATACTGCCCGTCGCCGGTATATTCAGATGAAAGCTTTGTTCCATGCCTGCTCTGACATAGATTGTAGAAGGAATTCGATGATCCAACTGATAAAGCCCCACCAATGTAAAAATAATACAGGATATTACCAACGCAGCGTACATACCATATCGATACAATTTTACCAGCCTGCGTTTATGTTTGAATTGGTTTAATATTACAACCATATCCCCCTGTGCCTGTTTCTTGATCTGATTCTCGCCGCGTTCATCCAACATCCCTGACATACCTCTGCATTCCATGATTTTAGGCACAGTCTCACTGCAACTTTCTCCAAAAAGAAAAGAAGAACACCGAAATCAGTGCCCTTCTTAGTATGCGATATTTTCAATTTTTTAAACTTCTCATTCACAGAAAATCTTTTAATTGCTCTCCCTTTCCGGAATTGATTTTCATTCTGCTTTATATGCCAATGCCTGTTTTCTCATCTCGGAAGCATTTTCCAAAGCAGCCCGGGTCAATGTATCACTTCCCAGAAGTCTGGCCAGTTCTTCCAGAGACGCCTGCTCCTTCAAGGGATGAATCTGTGTGGTTGTCACCTGTCCCTCACTATGCTTTTCAATCATATAATGATAATCCGCCATAGCTGCAATTTGAGGAAGATGGGTGATACACAATACCTGATGCTTCTTTGCAACGCTGTTTAACTGCTCCGATACCTTCCACGCTGTCTTACCACTGATACCCGCATCAATTTCATCAAATATCAGAGTATCAATATCGTCCTTTCCTGCCAAAACCGTCTTGATGGCCAACATGATCCGGGACAACTCACCACCGCTTGCTACCTGGCTTAAGGAGCGGATGGGTTCTCCCGGATTGGTGGAAATCAGGAAGTCCACACTGTCCATACCATTTTCCTGCGGATGTTCCAGCCCGGTTACCTCAACGGTAAACTCAACCGTCAGAAAATTCAATGCAACCATTGCTTCCTTCAGTTTTTCAGCAAGGATTACAGCATTTTTCTTTCTCAGTCCGGTGAGTTTATCACAGGCCTTTCTATATATTTCCCATGCATTCTGCGTATCCTTCTTCAACTGTTCCAGATAGCAATCATAATCTGCCAGTTTCTCCAATTGCAATCTTCTGGATTCTCCGTAGGCAATCACGTCCTCCAGTCTGCGCCCGTATTTTCCCTTCAGTCGGTTCAGTTCATTCAATCGGGTCTCAATTCTCTGAAAATCCTCCTGATCAAACTCACATTCATCCAGATACGACTCCAAATCCCTATTATAATCTGCCAGCAAATCATCCACTTCTCTCAGTTGTTCTGACAGCTGGCCAATCCTGTCATCATAAGCGATTACTCCGGACAATGCTTTTAATGCTCTGCTGAGAAGACTTCCCGCTCCTTCCGGTGAATCATTGGATGTATAACGAAGGCTCTCTGACAAGCCTTGCGTAATACGTCCCGCATTGTTCATCCGGCGGTACTCCTGCTCCAGCTCCTCATCCTCTCCCGGAAGCAATTTCGCTTCCGAAATCTCGTTATACTCAAATTGGCAGAAATCCAGTTCCTTTGCTCTGGCTGCCTCGTCCAGCGTTTCTTCCTCCAATTTTTTCTGAAGATCCCGATATGCTCTGTAGCTTTCCTTCACTTCCTCCGCCAAAGGAAAATAAGCATCTGCGCAGAAGGCATCCAAAATACCCAGATAATTCTTTTTTTGAAGCAGGGACTGATGCTCATGCTGACCGTGAATATCAATCAGAACCTCCGCCAGCTCCTTTACCTGCTTTGCAGTCACCGTCTCTCCATTGATACGAAAAGAGCTCTTTGAGGGTTGCATCTTCCGACAAAGCAGCACCGTTCCATCCTCATTTTCTTCCAAATCCATTTCCTGAAGCTTCTGCCAAACCTTAGGATTCCCCGAAAAAGTCAATTCTACCAACGCACTGTCCGCTCCGGTGCGAAGCATTTCTTTATCAAATTTTCCACCCAGGGCCAGATTAATGGAACCAATCAACACGGATTTTCCGGCTCCGGTTTCTCCGGTCAGAATATTCAATCCTTCCTGAAATTCCAACTCCGCTTCTTCAATCAGCGCAAGATTTTTTACATGTAAGCTTTGTAACATCGTACATCTCTCCTCTCAAACTTGCGCCCACAAGTTCGTTTTCTCTTCTCCGCTTTTTTAAAACAACCTGTTATCTATCCAACAAGCCCTTGATACGCTCCATCAAACGCTGGGTATCCGAAACGGTACGTACCGCTGCCATAATGGTATCATCCCCGGCAATACATCCCACAATCTCCGGAAAACCCATGGATTCCAATGCCGCAGCTACTGCCATAGCCATGCCGGACACAGTCTTAATAACCAGGATATTCTGTGCCATATCCATGGAGGCGAAGCCATCCCGGAGAACCCGAATATATTTATCGCCTAACTGGGCATCCTCCTTTACCAGCATCACATATTTTAACTTTGTTCCCTCAGACATTTTGGTCAGCTTCAATTCCCTGATATCTCTGGAAACCGTAGCCTGGGTAACATCATAGCCTTCTGCTTTCAGATACCCTGCCAGCTCCTCCTGGGTTTCCACATCATACTTTTCTATAATTTCTATGATTTTCTTATGTCTGTTTTTCTTCATAAACATCCCCTGCAGTCAATCACTCACTCATTTTTCTGTTTAACACATCCAGAAAGCTCTCCTGATTCATCAAAATAAATTCCGCACATTGCTCTGATTTCCGAATCCGGATTCGCTCCCCTGTAGTTATATAAGCTGATGTCACACCATCAAAGCTGGCACTGACACGCTGCATCTGTCCGTCTCTCCCCTCCGGGATTTCAATCTCTATCACATCCTCCGAAGAAAAGATAATACTTCTCTGATTCAGGGTATGTGGGCAAATCGGCGTCAGCATCAAAAGCTTTGCTCCCGGTGCAATCAGGGGGCCTCCTGCTGACAGACTGTAGCCGGTGGAGCCGGTGGGCGTGGTAACAATCACTCCGTCCGCCTGATATTGATGAAGGAATCTGCCATTTACATAAATATTTAACTTTAACATCTGTAGCGGACCGTTTCGAGTGATAACAATATCATTTAAGGCAAAGCCCTCCCGCACGGAACCATCCGCAAACACAGCCTGTCCCTGAAGCATCATGCGCTCTTCTCTGGTGTAATCTCCTGCAATCAGACGGTCAAGTGCTTCTTCTATTCCGGCAGGCTCAATCTGTGCCAAAAAGCCAAGGGTTCCCAAATTGATACCAATCAAAGGAATAGGTTCTGTTTTGGTTTCCCGGACTGCCTGAAGCACCGTGCCATCCCCGCCCAAAACCAGCATAGCATCCATATGTACCGGTATTTCTCCGGATTTCAATTCGGAAAACAGCGTCACCTGCTGTCCCTTTTCTTCCAAAAGGCGCTTTACCTCTCCGGTAATCTGATATTCCTTATCCTTCATCTGATTGGTATAAATCAAAAAATGTTTCATGTTATCAGCTCCTAAATCCTACAGGCTGTGGGATTCCTCTACAATTTCCCGAATCTTCTTCTGCCACTGCTCCTCCTGTGACAATCCGCTTTTTTGCGCAATCACATCGTTTAACAGAAGCTCAGCATCCCTTTCACCAAGCTCCTTCTGCTTCTCATCGGGTTCCGCCTCCTTGCACAGATGCAGAAGATATTCAATATTCCCTTCCGGTCCCTTAATCGGAGAATAATCCAGATGAAGAACTGAAAAACCAATCAAGTGTGCAAAGTCCACAATTTTGGCAATGACTTCCTCATGCACCTCCGGTTCTCTGACCACACCATTCTTTCCAACCTTTTCTTTTCCGGCCTCAAACTGAGGCTTCACCAGGCACACCATTTCCGCACCGATTCGCAGCAGATTTCTGGCCGGAATCAAAATCTTTGTCAAAGAGATGAAGGATACATCCACGCTTGCAAAATCCAGGTCATCCTGAATGTCCTCCCGCACCATATATCGGAAGTTTGTCTGTTCCATGCACACCACACGTTCATCGTTCCGAAGCTTCCATGCCAACTGACCATGCCCTACATCCACAGAGTAAACCTTTGATGCGCCGTTTTGCAGCATACAATCCGTAAAGCCGCCGGTGGATGCACCAATATCCATACACACCTTGTCATTCAGTTTCAGATTCCATTGATTCATTGCCTTCTCCAGCTTAAGCCCCCCACGGCTAACATAGCGCAGACTGCTTCCCCTGACCTCCAGCTGAATTTTGCTTTCATCAAAGCCGGTACCGGCCTTATCTTCCTTTTGCCCGTTCACATACACATTCCCGGACATTATGATGGCCTTTGCCTTCTCTCTGGAGGGTGCATAGCCCTGATTTACCAAAATCACATCCAAACGTTCTTTCATATATCTACTCACTCAATTTATTCTGAATACGTTTTACAATACTCTCTGCATCCAGGCCGATTTCCTGCTTTAATATTTCTACATTTCCGTGCTCTACATAAGCATCCGGAATACTGATATTCAGGTATTTATTCCGGCAGCCGTGTGCATTCATACAGGAAAGCACCTTCTCTCCATAGCCGCCGCATTCCACATTTTCTTCCAATGTAACGATCAATTCATGCCCTTCACATGCGTCCAATACAGCATCCTCATCTATGGGCTTTACAAATCTGGCATTCACCAGGCTCACAGAGTGCCCCATTTCCTTCAAACGAGCACGAACCTTTTCTGCTTCCCGGACCATACTGCCTAAGGCAAAGAGCACGATCTCCTTTTCACGGTAAATCCATTCTGCTTTTCCCAGCTCCACTACAGCCCGGTATTCTTCCAGACCATCATATGCATTTCCTCTGGGGTAACGAATGGCAATGGGGGCACCAAAATTCACCGCAAACTTCAGCATATCGGAAAGCTCCCATTTATTCTTGGGTGCACAGATATGCATATTGGGGATGCCCGAAAGATACGTCAGATCAAAAATGCCCTGATGGGTTTCCCCGTCGCTGCCCACAATACCTGCTCTGTCAATGGCAAAAACCACAGGAAGGTTCTGAATGCATACATCATGAAGAATCTGGTCATATGCTCTCTGCAAAAAAGAAGAATACACTGCAACAACGGGCTTTAATCCTCCGGCCGCAAGACCTGCAGCAAAGGTCACAGCATGCTCCTCCGCTATTCCCACATCAAAGAAGCGATCCGGGTACATATTGTGGAAACGTTTCAAACCGGTTCCATCCGGCATGGCTGCCGTAATTGCCACTACCTTTTCGTCCCGCTGACCAAGCTTACACATCACTGTGGAAAAAATATCCGTGTAGTTGGCTGTCTTTCTGGGATTCCTTGGAAGACCGGTTTCCACATCAAAGGGCTCCGTTCCGTGAAATCTGGCCGGATGTCTCTCGGCCGGGGCGAACCCCTTCCCTTTTTGTGTAATCACATGAACCAGTACTGCCCCTTCTACTCTCTGCGCCTCATGAAACACCTTAATCATCTTACCGATATTATGTCCATCCACCGGGCCAAGGTAGGTAATTCCCATATCCTCAAAAAACATACCCGGAATTACCAGGGATTTAAAGCTGCTCTTCACCCTTCGAATACCGGTTACCAATCCGTCTCCTCCGGGTTTATCCTTAAGCGCATTGTAGATTCCTTCCTTCAAATCCAGATAACCGGAGGTGGTTCGAATATTATTCAAATAGCTGGACACACCACCTACATTCTCGGAAATAGACATATTGTTATCGTTCAATACAATAATAAAATTTGTAGTAAGCTTGGAAGCATTGTTTAACGCCTCATATGCCATTCCGCCGGTCAAAGAGCCGTCACCTATTACAGAAACAATGGTATTGTCCCCGCCGGTAATATCCCTGGCCTTTACCAGACCCAGTCCTGCGGAAATAGAAGTGGAACTATGTCCGGTATCAAAAGCATCGTAATCACTTTCACGCCTTTTGGGGAATCCGCTCATTCCATGGAATTGACGAAGTTCGTCAAATCCATCCTTTCTCCCGGTTAATATTTTGTGCGTATAGGACTGATGTCCCACATCCCAGATAATTTTATCCTCCGGAAGATTAAAAGCCAGATGAAGAGCCATGGTAAGTTCAACCGTTCCCAGATTTGAACCCAGATGTCCTCCTGTCACACTGATTTTTTCAATTAAAAACTGACGGATTTCATCCGCTAAGGCCTGATAATCCTTTTTATCTATCTGCTTGATATCGTTTGCTGCATTTATTCTTTCCAACAACATAAGCCAACCTCTGCCTCGCTTTATCCGAAAGCACTTACTTTTCTCTGTGAATCAGAGAATAAATCAATTCCTCAAGGAAAAGACTGTCACCCGGAATCTGCTTTAAGATTTCCACTGCTTCCTCAGACAGAAGCTCAACCTGCCTTTTGGATTCTTCCAGCCCACGAAGGGTCACATATGTGACTTTTTCATTCTTGGCATCGCTGCCCACTTCTTTTCCAAGTACCTTGCTGTCTCCGATGACATCCAGAATATCATCCTGAATCTGGAATGCCAGACCCACATTCATGCCCAGACGCTCCATGGCATCCAGTCCCTGTTCATCGGCTCCGGCCAATGCTGCACCCACCATGAGACCGGCCTGAATCAGTGCGGCTGTTTTCTTTTCATGAATGAACAGAAGCTCGTCCATGGAAAGCACACTGTTGTTTCCTTCCGCTTCCACATCCACAGTCTGTCCGCCAATCATACCATATACACCGGCTTTTTGGGTTAAAATCTTCATCGCACGAACCACAGCTTCATATTCTGCCGGAGTTGCCATATCAAACGCCCTCAGAGCAGTCTCATATGCATAATTCAAAAGGCCGTCCCCGGCTAATACACCCATGGCCTCCCCATACACCTTCCATGTAGTATATCTTCCTCTGCGGTAAATATCGTTGTCCATAGCAGGCAGGTCGTCGTGTACCAGAGAATAGGTATGGATCATTTCCATCGCAGCCATAAAAGGCTCCACCAAAGCACCCTTTCCCCCGTACAAAAGAAATGCCTCCCTCATAAAGATGGGACGCAGTCTCTTTCCGCCTGCTTCCACACTATAATTCATGGCCTTCAGAACAGTTTTCTGAAAGCCCTCTTCCTCAGGCAGATATCCGCGCACTGTCTGTTCGGCCGACAGAACCTTTTCCTTCAGAATTTCCTCAAAATCCAACGCCATCACTCTCGCCTTCTCCACTTAACACAGTAACCTTCTTTTCTACCATGTCAATCTGTTCATTACAGCTTTTTAACAGCTTCATTCCCCTGCTGTAGGAGGAAAACGCATCCTCCAACGAAATATCCTCACGGTTTAAATCTGCTATTACCTGTTCCAGTTCCCGAAAGCCTTCCTCCAGGCTCATAACCTTACTCTCTGTCTGTCCCATTGTTTCCTCCGGTATCCTTCCCTTTTTTCTATTCTGCCCACTCAAGCCGCTTCACCTCAGCAGAGACTGTACCGTCCCTCATCCGAATCAGCACGTTTTCGCCAATCTGCAGCTGTTCCAGAGAGCGAATATTTTTTCCCGCCTCGTTTTCTACATAGGAAAAACCGCTGTTTAATTTCTCCAGCGGAGATAAACCCTTCATTTTCTCAATGTATAAAGCCAGAAGATGTCTTTTTTCACCGATCAGACTTCTCATTCCATCCTGCAAAGAAGACTCCAGATTCATGGCACGTTCTCTGTGCTGTCTTATCTTGCCTGCAGGACACAGAAATTTCAATTGCATTCCTGCCCGTTCCAGACTTTGCCTGTAGCTGGCAATTTTCCGGTCCATGGCATCCCTGAGTCGAATGGAATACTCCTCCATCTCTCCCAGAATTTCTTTATAATCCGTCACTGCCAGCTCCGCCGCAGCGGATGGGGTTGGTGCTCGCAAATCCGCCACATAGTCAATAATGGTAGTGTCCGTCTCGTGTCCCACGGCGGAAATAACAGGCACACTGCAGTCAAAAACCGCCTGAGCCACTTCTCTTTCATTAAACGCCCACAAATCCTCTATGGAACCGCCGCCACGGCCCACAATCATAACATCCACCTGCAAAGCTTCCAGTGCACGAATTCCCTTAATTATGCTTGGAACCGCGGCCTGCCCCTGCACAATTGCCGGATACAGAATGATCCTGATATAGGGATTGCGTCTGGTGGCAATCTGTACAATGTCACGAACAGCCGCTCCTGTAGCGGCCGTCACCACTCCCAAAGTCTTTATATACTTCGGAATAGGTTGCTTGTACTCCTGCGCAAACATGCCCAGCTCCGCCAGTTCTCTTTTTAGCTGCTCATATTTTTCGTATAAAAGGCCGGCCCCATCCAACACAATCTGTTTGGCATACAGCTGATATTTTCCATCCCGTTCATAAACATCAACCATGCCGCCTACTACGACCTGCTGTCCGTCCGTCAAACGAAAAGAAAGACCGGAACGGTTCCCTGCAAACATAACACAGCTAACAGTACCCTTTGGGTCCTTCAACGTAAAATAAATATGTCCGGAAGGATGATATTTGCAGTTACTGACCTCCCCCTTCACAAAAAGGGACTGAAGCAAATAATCCTGTGTAAACATATTTTTGATGTATGAATTTAATTGTGAAACAGAATACGCGTTACGAATCTCAATCACCCTGCTTTACAAATTTAGCCAATACTGCATTTACAAATGCGCCGGAATTTTCCTGACCATACTTTTTTGCCAGTTCCACTGCCTCATTGATTGCCACCCCATCCGGGATGTCTTCATCAAACACAATCTCATAAACAGCAAGTCTCAAAAGAGCAAGCTCCACCTTACCCATACGGTCCAGCCCCCATCCGGTAGACTTTTGAGAAATCATCTCATCAATCTCACCCAGTTTTTCCTGTACCTGCTGAAAGCGATTTTTCATCTGCTCTCTGTCCGTCTCCGTAAATGTGCGCTCTTCATCTTCAAAATACAGTTTCACCTGCTCAGGCATTTCCTCCGGTGTGTTAAACTCTGTCTGAAATACCAGCTTAAAGATTTGTTCCCTCTGTTCGTGTCTTCCCATAACCTAATCCTACTTATCCTTATTCATTGAAATGCCGGAAATACGAATATTAACATCATGGCATACCAGTCCGGTCATATTTTCAACCGTAGTCTTTACCTTGGACTGAACCTTCTGACAGGTCGCAGGGATATTATATCCGTATTCCATGGTTAAAGCCAGATCAATCTTTACATTACCGTTTAATACTTCGACCTTCACGCCCTTGGTCAGATTCTTCATACCAACCTTGCTCATCAGCTCATTGGTAATGTTTCCTGCCATGGCACTGACGCCCTCCACTTCGGTTGCTGCCAGGGAAGCAATCATGGCTACCACATCATCTGCAATCTGTACGGCTCCGATACTTTCATCTTCTTTCAAAACTACTGCATTACGATCTATTTCCTTCTCCATATTTGTTTTCCTCCTTATGAAGTCATTTTAAAACGTCCTTGTTAATAATCAAACTCTAGTATACCATTTTCTCAATCATTTGTCACCCAGAAACTAAGTGATAATTGATTCTCATTTATCGTATATGCCACCGTACTGTTTTCCTCCTTCAGGTAGTCAAATACCTCCTGCTGTTCCAGCATTGCATGGAAGATTTCATCATAGCATGCTCTGGACGCACATTTTATGGTAACCTCCGTTTTGGTACCATCATTTAAGCCCTGGAACAGCACCTTCATCCGACCTCTGTCATAGGTTGTAAAATATGCTCCCTCCCGGACATAATAATTATCCTTATTCTCCGTACACTCCGGCATGTTCATATCCATCCGGACCGTATGGGTCCGGTTCAGCTCTTCCGTGGTGACACAGAGATAATCATAATTGATCTGCGGCAGGGTGGAAATCTGTTCTGTGGTTCCGTCCTGACTGTAGGATGCGTCTCCCCAGGTACAATCCACATAATAAAAGCTTCCGTTCACCTTAACCAGATTCCAGGCATGTCCTTCCCCTGAGCTTACAGTCCCCTGCACCAGAGTACAATCCACCCCCAGCCGGTTCAAAAGATACTGATATGCCTTTGCGTACCCCTGACACACGGAGGCATGATACAAAAACACGGACGCAATATTCTGATTATCCTTGGAATCCCTTCTGTAATCCGTATCCAAAATAATCTTTTCATATACATATTTTGCCCTTTCATAATCATCCGCATTCGGAGAGATACCCGCAAGAATATCCTTTACAGCATTCTGTATCTTTTCCTGTTGGGTCTGCGCCCTGGACTTTGTCAAACTATAATCGCCCTCAAAATCATAGGAGAGTGTTTTATCCCCTCTGGTATACTTTGTATAGGTATAGCCCTCAACATAAAACAATTCCGGGTGATCAAGCAACACACTTTGAAAGATTCGGTCGATATCCTCTTCATTCAGACCGGACTCCAGACCTTCCTTGGAAAGAGTTCCTTTTTTACTCATACTCCCCAACATTGAGGCAATGTCTCTGTACCAGATTTTTTCAGAATCATCAAGCTGTTCATATGCGTAGTGAAAACCATCCTCCTCCAGAAAAGAATAAAGCTTCTGCTCTTCCTCCGAAGGTGTTTCTGCAGAAGGAGCATTCTCCGCTTCCACAGTACTGCCCTTCGTCTCCTCCGGAACAGGAACGGTATCTTCCGATACGGTTGAAAGCACTTCCGCCGACAGGGAGTCCTGTGTCTTCTCCGGCACGATGTCCTGTCCATCCTCTTCCCATACCCCTACGGTCAGCGTAGGGATTTCTCCTGTGGAAGGTTCAATAAAGCCACAGCCGCCTGCCATGCAAGCCGTAAGCAACAGGCCAAAAAATATTCCGGTTCTTTTTTTTATCTTTTTCTTCTCATTCATCCCCATATTTCTCATCTATATCTTCTAGTTACGGCTGAATTCAGACAATACCAATCCCTTATTTCGATCAAGTGTCATACCGATACTCCAGGAATTCACAAACAATAGCAACGGATTTCCTTTCATATCCTTTACCTTTTTCATATCAGAGGTTCCTGTCAGCTTCGCCAAATCCACCTCGTCCTTATTTTCAATCCAGCGAATGTGCTCATAAGGAAGATTCTCCAGACGGATTTCCACATTGTATTCATTTTCCAGTCTGTACTTTAATACCTCAAACTGCAGCACACCTACTACACCCACAATAATCTCTTCCAGACCGGTATTGAATTCCTGGAAAATCTGGATTGCACCTTCCTGGGCAATCTGTTCGATTCCCTTAACAAATTGTTTCCTCTTCATGGTATCCACCTGACGAACCCTTGCAAAATGCTCCGGTGCGAAGGTAGGAATCCCTTCATATGCAAACTTCTCCTTCGGCATGCACAGAGTATCACCAATAGAGAAAATGCCGGGGTCAAACACACCGATAATGTCGCCCGCGTAAGCCTCGGATAAAATTTTGCGCTCATCCGCCATAATCTGCTGCGGCTGGGACAGGCGCATTACCTTATTCCCCTGTACATGACGCACTTCCATCTGTGCATCAAATTTACCGGAGCAGATTCTCATAAATGCAATTCGGTCTCTGTGAGCCTTGTTCATATTCGCCTGAATTTTAAATACAAATGCACTGAACTCATGCTCTGCCGGCTCTATCACTCCGATATCCGCAACCCTGGGCAGGGGCGGAGTCGTCATATTCAGGAAATGCTTCAGGAAAATCTCCACACCGAAGTTGGTCAAAGCGGAGCCAAAGCATACCGGGGTAAGCTTTCCGGCCCGTACAGCTTCCAGATCAAATTCCGCACTGGCGCCATCCAGCAATTCCACCTCGTCCAACAGCTTGTCCGCTGCCTCATCCCCGATAATCTGCCTTAAATGTGCCTCATCCTGAATCGGAATTTCCGTTGCTATCCCTTCCCGGGTTCCCTTTTCGGTATCCGAATAGGAAATGACACATTTCTTCTCCCTGTCATAAACACCCTTAAAGCCTTTACCGGACCCAATGGGCCAGTTTACGGGGCAGGTAGCAATTCCCAGCTCCTTCTCAATGTCATCCAACAGCTCAAAGGTATCATTTGCATCACGGTCCAGCTTATTGATAAAGGTAAAAATCGGAATCCCGCGCATACCGCATACCTTAAACAGCTTTCTGGTCTGAGCCTCCACACCCTTGGAAGCATCAATTACCATGACCGCAGAATCTGCTGCCATCAGGGTTCGATAGGTATCCTCCGAGAAATCCTGATGTCCCGGTGTATCCAGAATATTGATACAATAATCATCATAATGAAACTGAAGAACAGAAGAAG
>CALYSH010000014.1 GCA_945485625.1 uncultured Lachnospiraceae bacterium
AGATGCTTCCATCTCATTCATTTCTTCACCTGCAGACGCCAAATCACGGGGTAAAATCTTGCTTACCAGTTTTTTTGCGTCACAGGTTTTTGTCAAGAACATCATACTTCCCGAAACATCACCGCATACCCCCAGATATACGGCCAGGAAAACAACCTCTTCTCCTCCAAGGAATTCTCCCACATCCTTGAAATCCAGTAGCTGTACCTGAGGTACATCCATATCCACTCTGCTTCCAAGCATTTCGGAAAGCGCAGTCATGGCATTCCCTGCCCCAATGTTTCCCAACTCTTTTAATACATCAAAATATGTACTGGGAATTCCCTGTACCTCTGCTGTTTCCATACCTTTTTCTCCTCAAACCGATTGAATCCTAGGCCTCCTGCTCCTCTAATGAGATGCAGGCCATATCCAGAATCGATACCAGTTCATCCTGATATTTTCCCACACCGATTACATGACCAACCTTTGTCTCTCTGGCATCCGGAGCCACCTTGTCTACCTGGCTTTCACCCAGGGTGACAACCTCCTTTACCTCGTCCACCATCACACCCACATTTCCGTCCTGCTCGGTCTTTAAAATGATAATACGGGTAGATTTCTGTTCTACATCCGGCTCTAAGCCGAACTTTACGCGAAGGCTGATTACCGGAATAACCTCACCACGCAGATTAATGACACCACGAATATATGCAGGCACCTTTGGTACTCTGGTCATTCGCTGCATACGCACAATATTATCCACATGCTTGATATCAATTCCAAAATTCTCCGCCCCAAGACGGATGACTATGTATTGTGTATATTCCTCTTTCACCTGAACTTCGCCGTTCAAAATCGTCTGTTCCATGTGTTTCGTCCCTCCTTAAATCAATGCGTTGGCATCCAAAATCAAAGCAACCTCACCATCGCCGAGAATCGTTGCACCACTGATAAACTTGCAATGCTTGATATATTTGCCAAGGGATTTGATAACGATTTCCTGCTGTCCCAGCAATTCATCAATCACCAGTCCGGCCATACGATCACCCTTCTTCACTACCACCACAATCAGGTTCTCGTCGTCGCCCTTCTTACTCTCCACATCAAGAAGATTATTTAAGCGAATCAAGGGCAGGACACTTCCTCTTAAATTGATTACTTCCCTGTTTTCTACCAGCTTTACATCGGACCTGGGAACATCCTCAATGGTCTGAATGGCTGCCAGAGAAAGCGCATACTTCTCACCACCTACAGCCACCATCAATGACTGGATAATCGCCAGGGTCAAAGGAAGGCGAATGGTCCAGGTACTGCCTACGCCCAATTCACTCTTAACTTCCACTTCACCGCTCAGGGCTTCAATCTTTGAGCGGACTACATCCAGCCCCACACCTCTTCCGGATACATCGGTAACCTGCTTTGCAGTTGAAAAGCTTGGAAGGAACAGAAGATTAATGACATCCTTATCCGTCATAATCTCTGCCTGTTCGGAAGTAATCACACTGCGCTCAATTGCTTTCTTCTTCACTGCCTCAACATCAATTCCGTTACCATCATCCCTCACTTCAATCACAACATTGTTTCCATCCTGATATGCATCCAGGAAAATGGAACCAACCTCCGGCTTTCCTCTCTGGGCACGGACCTCAGCGCTCTCCAGGCCATGGTCTGCAGAGTTACGAAGCAGATGCATCAGAGGATCTCCGATTTCATCCACCACGGTACGATCCAACTCCGTTTCTTCACCGGTCATGTACAATTCCATCTTTTTACCCAGTTTCTTGGATAAATCACGAATCATACGGGGGAATTTATTGACAACACTCTCAATGGGAACCATTCGAACCTTCATGACGGACTCATGCAGATTGGTGGTTACACTTTCCAGATAATCCATCTGCTGGGAAACACCGGAATTGCTTCTCCCCTTGTCCTGCTCTGTGACCGCAACAAGGGAATTCTTTGCAATGATTAACTCGCTGACTAAATTCATCAGAACATCCAGCTTCTCAATATCCACACGTACGGTCCGATTCACTACCGGCTTGGAGACTGTCTTCTTCTCAGGTGTTGCCTGTGCACCGGCCTTCTTTTCTGCCGGTTCCTCCACCTTTTTCACATCCTGTGAAGGCTTCGTGTCTTCCTCGGGAATCTCAATTACTGCTCCGGTAACCTTCTCAATTTCCGATACATTCTGTGCGGCCTTAATTACAGTATCCAAATCATGCTCGGAGATAACCACCAGGGTAAAGTCACGGTCAAATTTCTGATCCTCCACATCCTGTGCAGACGGAACAGAAACAACGATTTCTCCCTTCTCTTCAATTGCCTTAAACACCAGGAATGCCCTGGCAGCCTTAAGCAGGCAGCTCTCCTGAACCACTACCGTCATACCATATACATTCAGGCCGGATTTTTTTGCTTCACGCATCACTTTCAGCTGGCTTGCCTCAAAGGAAATATCCTTCCACTTACCCTCTGCTTCGACAGCCGCAGCCTTCTTCTTTTTCTCCTTCTTGGGCGCCGGTTCTTCCGCCTTACCGGTTCCGGCCTTCAGGATAGCATTCAGTTTGGCAATTGGCGCCTCATTGTCGTTGGTTCATTCATCGGCGGTCGGCTGAATATTGCCGGTATACTCTGCCAAAGCATCCAGGCGGCTGAACAACACATGGATCATATCCGCATTCACCTTGATATTTCCGTTGCGAACCTCGGAAAACACATTTTCCATATCATGGGTCAGAGTCTGCATCCTCTTATACCCCATGGTACCGGCCATGCCCTTCAACGAGTGAGCGGCACGGAAAATCTCATTGATGGTGTTCATGTTCTCCGCATCCGATTCCAACTCAAGAATCTGGTTGTTCAGGTTTTGCAAGTGTTCCTTGGTCTCATCAAGGAAAATTTCAAGATACTGGCTTACGTCCATATGTTCCTCCATTTCTGCACCGGGCAAATCAATCTTTATTCTCTACGCCTACTTTTTCCACAATACAATCCGCTATTCGGGATAATGCAAGTTCCTCATCTGCTAGTCCCGCTTTCACCACACTGCGGGGCATTCCGTAAATCACACTGGTCTCCTGATCCTGAGCCACTACAAAGGTTTTCTTTTTCTGCTTCAGGCTTCGAATCCCCACCGTTCCGTCTGCACCCATTCCGGTAAGCACAACACATATAATCTCGCCATAGCCGGAATCAATCAGCGACTCATACATAAAGTTTCCACAGGGTTTTACGCCCTCCCTGGCGGGTTCATCCTGATATACAATCTGATGACTTCCTCCCCGGCTTCGTTTCACCTCCAGGTGCTTTCCTCCCACAGAAAGGTAAACCGTTCCTTTCTCAATCCTCTCCCCATCTTCCCCTTCCTTTACATGAATCTCACAATTTCGATTCAACCGATCCGCAAGGGAAGCGGTAAAGCCGGCCGGCATATGCTGTACCACCAGCACCGGAGCGGCAAGGTTCCCGGGAAGCCCGGACAAAAGCTGCTGCAGGGTACCCGGACCACCGGTGGAGCTCACCACCGCAACTATCTTTTCTTCTGTTTTCATTTTTCAACTCTTTCTCACCGGGCAGGCGGTCACCCTCCCGGTTAACACTTCGTATTTCACTTTGTTTTTCTTAGGGATAATACAATCGCTAAATAAAGTTTTCTAAACGACAAAAAAGGTCGTTTCGCGACCTTTTTCAACATCGCTGAAATCATTATACCACGCCATCCCCTTCACATGAGTGCAAAGTAATGATTCCAGTTCCTATTTTACAACTTTTTTTCGTATATTTCAATCTTTTCTCCCCGGAAAGCCATGAGATTATTTCTTTCGCGCTCTCCGTTCTTCCTCAAAGATATACTTAATAATCATCTCCCGGGTATGGACATCCAGATTGTGATACTGAAGGCGATGCTCGTAGCTCCCCTTTCGGTTGCTCATTTCCTTTACTGCCAATACCTTCCCCAGCACCTCGAAGGGCTTCGGCTCTCCGCCTAACAGAAGCTGATAGGTGCAGAAAATCAGGCTTCCCACTTCATATTTCTCCGTGGAAATAAATCGCAGCCCACCTCCACTGATATCAACAATCACACACTTTTTCAGGGGAAGTCCCGGCTGAAGCGGCTTTTCTCTGTTGTTTTCCAATGCCAGAAGCTCCTCCTCCTCCAGATTACGGGCTCCCATTTCCAGCACGCAGCTGAAGCGGTAATATTCCCTTCTCTGATACTTTCTCAGGTTGCTGGTCAGCTCCATCAACAGCAGGTACATACTTCCACTCTTATAGCGGTCAATGACTCTTGCATTGCACTGATACAGCATGGCTCCGGCATAGAATTTCATATCATATTCCTTATCCACCGGCAGAAGTACGATTTTCTGTTGTTCCATGGGCATCATGATTTCGATGGTATCTTCCGAAATAATATCGCAGATTTTACTGGCATAAATCTTGGGTTTGTTTTCAGTACCGCTGTCTTCCCTCTCCAGCGCCTGCATCTCCAGCCTGGTACCCTCATTTATGAACTTTGCAAGCATTTTTGACTGGTCACTCAATCTGTAAATCCTACCTTCCTGAGACAATGTGTGAGAAGAACGCTGCCATTCCGCGTTTCGGCTGACGTTGTTCTTCCTCCTTATCCAAAAGTCTGGCTGCGATGGTTTCATATGCCAGACTGGACTTTGCAGCAGGGTTATAAATTGAAATAGGTGACTGCTGCATCACCGCCTTGATGAGCTGATTATCCTGCGGCACGCTACCCAGATATGTCATGGGAATCTTTAAGTATCTGGTTACAACCGAATTCAGCTTGTTAAACAATACAACCCCTTCCGCTTCCTTCTCCACACGGTTGGAAATCATTTTCACCTTTGTGATATCCTCCCGGAATCTGGGATGTCTGTACAAAGCCTTTAATAAAGAATAGGAATCCGTAATGGAGGTAGGTTCCGGTGTGGTTACCAGAAGGATTTCCCCACTTGCCACCAGAAACTCCAACACCGCATCATTGATACCCGCACCGGTATCCACAATGATGATATCGGCAATGGAATCCAATTCCGACAAATTCTTAATAATATACATCAGATAGTCCCGGCTCAGATTGGACATACCCGCGATACCGGAGCCGCCGGATATAAATCCTACATCCATGGGACCCCAGGTAATAATCTCATTAATTCGCTTTCCCTGATATATCAAGTCGCATAAATTGTGCTTCGGAACCGCACCAAACATAATCTCAATATTGGCCAATCCAAAGTCTGCATCCAGGATAATCACCCTCTGGCCCATTTTCCGAAACTGTATTGCCAGATTGATGGCGGTATTTGACTTTCCCACACCACCCTTTCCGCTGGTTACCGTAATCACCCGGGCAAGCGGTCGGGATTGCATGTTTGCTTTAATGATTCTTAACTGTTCTGCCTGATCCATACATACCCTCCCCGTCAGTTTCTGCCACCCAAAAGCTGCTTTACTGTCTTTTGGGGATCAAATAATTCAATATCATCCGGCACATTCTGCCCATAGGTTACATAAGCAATCTCCTTCTCCGAAAAAAGCTTCAGGTTATAAAGGTTGCCCAGGGTAGCCGTTTCATCCAGCTTGGTAAAAATCATCTGATAATCGGTAATGGATTTGTATTTCTCGGTAATCTTAATCAGATCCCGATACTTTGTGGTTGCACTTAACACCAGAAAGCACTGATATGCCGGCTTATCTCCCATGGTATGAATCAATTGTTCAATATCGGACAATTGTGCATCATTTTTATGGGAATGTCCTGCCGTGTCCACAAAAATATAATCAAAATCCTTGAAATCCTGCAGCGCCTGTTCGAATTCTTCTGCGGAATATATGACACGGAACGGAACCTCCAGAATATCCGCATAGGTACGAAGCTGCTCCGCTGCAGCAATTCGATAGGTATCAGCGGTAACCAGGGCAATTCGCTTCTTTTCTTCCACACTGTACCTTCCGGCAAGCTTCGCGATGGTGGTGGTTTTTCCCACACCGGTGGGCCCGATAAAGAGTACTGTTTTTGCTCCTTCTCCTGAGGGAACAATACCATCGGACTTTCCGAATTTCAAAATCATCTTCTGGTAAATACTTGCAAGAATAAAATCAAAGGGCAGATTGGGCTTTTTTGCCTTTTCAAGATCCTCCATCAGCTGATTTGCATATCTCTCATCCACCTCATTGTCAATCAGGGTATTATATAACAGCCGGATAAACTTCTCCTGTTCCGGTGAAGAATGTTCTTCCTGTTCCGAAGTTTGGACAGTCTCTTTATTTCGCTCGGAAGCGTTGGCAGACACGGGAGCAGTCTCCCTTTCTGCTTTCAGCTGGCTCTCCAGCAGGGTTTGTAAGCTATCCAGCTTCTTTTCAATATTATTTCCGGAGTTCTGAAGAATGGAAGAAGCTTTTTCCTGTTCTCCGGTTTCCTTCACGGTTCTGCGAAGACTTTCTCTTTCCTCCTCCAATGCAACCGTTACCTCCGTCTGCTTCGCCCGAAGGAATCCCAACAATCCACCCGGCTTCACCTGCTTCACGTTCATGATTACGATACCGTTGCCCAGTTCCTTCTTTGCAAGTGCGACTGCTTCTTCTTCTGTTTTTGCTGTAAATTTCTTGATAATCATCTTATGCTGTCACCATCCCAACTGACTGTAATTCAACATTGGATTCCACTTCATTATAGGACACAACCACCAAATCTCTGTAATAATCTTCTGTCAACCGTTTAAAGTATATTCTTACAATCGGAGAAGTAATAATAATCGGCACCTTCCCCAGATTTTCCAGCTTTTTCACTTCATTTCCCACCGAATCAATAATGGCTCTTGCCCTGGCAGGATCCAGATTCAGAAACGCTCCCGTTTCCGTCTGCTTCACTGCAGCCATGATTTCCTGTTCTACCTTTGGATCCAGCGTCACAACACTGGTGGTCTCATGGGCGGGGAAGAATTTGGTGGAAATGGCACGTTTTAAGCTCTGACGCACATATTCGGTTAAGATATCCGTATCCCTGGTGGTACCGGCGTAATCTGCCAGAGTTTCCAAAATAGTGAGCAGATCCCGGATGGAAATACCCTCCTTCAACAGATTCTGCAGTACCTTCTGTACCTCGCCAAGGCCAAGCAGTTTGGGAACCAGTTCCTCCACCAGGGAAGGATTGGATTCCTTGAGGTTATTTAAGAGGTTCTGAACATCCTGACGGGTCAGCAGCTCTGCAATATACTGACGAATGATCTCGGTCAGATGAGTTGCGATGATGGAGGGAGGGTCTACAACCGTATATCCCAGACTTTCCGCCCGCTCCCTCTGCCCCTCGGTAATCCAGGTTGCAGGCAGATGGAAGGAGGGTTCAAAGGTAGGAATACCCGTTATCTCCTCTTCAATATATCCCGGATTCATGGCCATGTAGTGGTCAAACAGAATTTCACCCTCACTGACCTGAATTCCCTTGATTTTTATGATGTACTGATTGGGATTCAGCTGTATATTATCACGCAGACGAATAATAGGCACTACCGTACCCAGCTCCAGAGCGATCTGACGTCGAATCATCACCACGCGGTCCAGAAGATCTCCGCCCTGATTCACATCAGCCAAAGGAATAATACCATAACCGAATTCCAATTCGATGGGGTCCACCTGAAGCAGGCTGTTGACATTTTCGGGTTGTCTGATTTCTTCTGCTTCGGTCTCCTCCGCATCCACCTCCTGCTCCAGCCCGGCAGTCTCCAGATTGGTTGCAATAATACGCCCGCCAATCGCAAACAACAGACCCATTCCCAGGAATAAAATCGTATTTAACTTGGTAGAAATCCCAAGGAAAGCCAATGTAGCTCCAACCAGGTACATTACCTTGGGAACACCGAAGAGCTGTTTAATAATGGTAGGGCCAAACTCAGCCTCCTTGCCGCCTTTGGTAACCAGAATACCGGTGGACAACGAAATCAGCAAGGAAGGGATCTGGCTCACCAGACCGTCACCGATGGTCAGAATACCATAGGTATTCAATGCAGTATTAATATCCGCTCCGTTTCGCAGCATTCCCATGGCAATACCGCCGATCAGGTTGATGGCGGTCAGAAGAAGACCTGCCACTGCATCTCCCTTTACATACTTCACCGCACCATCCATGGAACCAAAGAAGCTGGATTCCAGCTGAATCTTATCCCGCTGGCGCTTTGCCTCCTTATCATCAATGGCACCTGTATTTAAGTCTGCATCAATAGCCATCTGTTTACCGGGCATGGCATCCAGGGTAAATCGGGCTGTTACCTCAGCCACACGCTCAGAGCCCTTATTGATCACCAGAAACTGAATCATGATAAGGATCACGAAAATGATGGCACCTACGATCAAGTCACCGCCACCCACAAACTCACCAAAGGTACGGACCACATTGCCGGAGGTACCGGTAGTCAGAATCAGTCTGGTGGAGGATACATTCATGGCAATTCGGAAAATCGTGGTAAACAGCAAAATGGTTGGGAAATAGGACAAATCCAATACTTCCTTGGAAAACATACATACAAAAAGGATGGTAAATGCAATGGCAATATTGAACGCCATGAAAACATCCAGCAATGCGGCAGGCAGGGGAACAATGAGCATAATGAAGGCTACCAGAATGTAAATTGCTATCATGGTATCCGATCTCTGAAGCTTTATACTCATTTCCTCACCTCCTCACTCATTTCTTTACACCTTACCCTGCAAATGATATACAAAGGCAAGGACCTCCGCCACGGCCTGATACAGCTCCGGCGGCACCACCTGGCCCACATCCACATTGGCATATAACATACGGGCAAGGGGTTTGTTCTCAACGATTTCAATTTTATTCTCTCTGGCAACTTCCTTAATCTTCGCTGCCAGAAAATCCTCACCCTTTGCAAGCACAATGGGTGCCTGCGCAATATCCGGGTCATATTGGATAGCAACCGCATAATGGGTCGGGTTTGTGATAACCACATCTGCCTTGGGCAAATCCTGCATCATACGTCGTTGGGATACCTCACGCATCTTTTGACGTATTCTGCTCTTGATCTGGGGGTCTCCCTCCGAATTCTTATATTCGTCTTTGATTTCCTGCTTCGTCATGCGCATATCCTTTGCAAACTTTGTACGCTGATAAATCAAATCCGCAAAAGCGATCACCATATATACGGCTGACACCCGGATGCCCAAATCCGTCACAAGGTTCCCGATATCCCGGATTGCCTCCAGGAAGGGTTTATCATAAAACAGGAACAATAAGGACCATTGGTCCTTCAGATACTGGTAGCACACATAACAGATCAATACAATTTTAGCAATTGATTTTACGAGTTCCACCAGAGAATTCACACTAAACAGGCGTTTGAAGCCCGAAATGGGGCTCAATTTATTAAACTTTGGCATCAGGGGTTTTCCCGTGGGCTTCCACCCCACCTGGACCAGGTCACATACAAAAGCGACCAGAAACCCCACCAGAAAAATGGGGGCGACAATGATCAAAAGCTGCAAAATGACTTGGAACGCCAGAATTCTCACATCATTTACAGGCATTTCACCATTCCAGAACACAACAGTATCCGAAATTCTGGAATAGACATATTCAAATAGATTCAGGAATTGTCCTGCCAGGCGTCCCACCCAGATCTTCAGGAGAAGGAATAAGGCAAGCAGCCCCATTCCCACCGCTATTTCACGGCTTTTGGCCACCTGTCCTTCCTTTCTTGCATCCTCCAATTTCTTGGGGGTTGCCGGCTCGGTTTTCTCCCCGCCCGGGCCATCCTTGGCAAAAAACTGAAGATTATATTCTAAAATCACATCATTCCTCCCAGGAAGGAAACCATGGTATCCTTCATCTTTTGGAACACAAAATCTGCCACACCGGCCAGCATACTGGTGGTAAAAAACAATACGGACAATCCCACCACGATTTTTATCTGCATACCGATTGCAAACATATTCATCTGCGGAGATACCTTGGCCAGGATTCCCAAAATGGCATTCAGCATCAGTATCACACAGAAAATCGGTAAAATGATTCGAAAACCGATAATAAAGTAATCCGCCAGAAACTCCAGCATGGCCTCCAACAGCTTATCCGACCGGAACACTGCTCCATTTACGGGAATCAGAGTAAAGGTATCTGCCAGAGCTCCCAACAAATACCGGTACATCCCGCTGGCCACCAGCATCAGCATCACCACATACTGATAATAGCCACCGGTAATGGTAGTCTGTTGTTTTGTGGTGGGATCCACAGCCTGTACCATGGAGAGACCAACCTCCATGTCCGCAATGGCACCGGCCAATGACACGATCGAGGTACAGATTGAGGTACTAAACCCAATCAGAAGTCCTGTAGCTGCCTCCTTTAATACAATGGTGGTATATCCCAACAACGTATGATACTCTACTGCCGCAGCCGGAGTCAGAGTCTGATACAGAAGAATGGAGGTGAACACACTGATTGCAACCCGGACCCTCCTGGGCGTATTCTGCATACTGAAAAAAGGAGCCGCAAAAATAAAACAGGATACTCTGGTCAGAATAAGAAGAAAGTATTCTAAATCAGCTATAGAAAAGGAATACTGAATCATCAAATTGCTCCGTTATCAATGAATATACTGATTAAAGCTGGACCACAGCTCCACGGCAAAATTAGCCATACTGTTTAACATCCAGTCTCCCAAAAGCATCAAAGTAAGGAAAATCCCGACTACCTTCGGTACAAAGGTTAAGGTCTGTTCCTGAATGGAGGTAACCGTTTGAAAAATACTGACGATCAGACCGATTACCATGGAAACCAGCAATACCGGGAGGGATACCTTTAAAATCAGGAGAAGTGCTTCTCTGGCAATATCCATAACCACATCAACTGTCATTTACAAACCTCCCTATCCATAAAAGCTGTTCACAAGCTGACCGATTACCAAAGACCAGCCGTCTGCAACCACAAACAGTAAAATCTTAAAGGGCATTGATATGGTCGTAGGCGGCAGCATCATCATACCCATACTCATCAAAGTGGAAGCGATAACCATATCAATTACGATAAATGGAATATAAATCAAAAAACCAATCCAGAAAGCAGTTCGAAGCTCACTGACCATAAAGCTTGGAATCAATACCGAATTGGGAATATTTCTGATATCTCCGTCCCAGTCCAGCTTTGCAATATCCATAAACAGCTCCACATCCTTAAGCTGGGTCTGGGGATACATAAACTCCCTGAGGGGCTCCATCCCAACCTCAAGGGCCGTTGCCTGATCAATGGTTCCCTCCTCCAGGGGAATAATTGCTTCATTATATACCTGTGTGAGTGTGGGCTCCATAATGAAGAAGGTCAGAATCAGAGCTAATCCGATCAGCACCTGATTCGGCGGTGAGGTCTGCGTATTTAACGCTGATCTGGTAAAATGCAATACAATTATGATTCTGGTAAATGAGGTCATCATAATCAGAATCAGCGGAGCAAGGGAAATCATGGTTAGCGTGATCAGAATCCGCAATGCACCGTTTAGTTCTCCATTCCCGTTATCATAGGTCAGCGTCACCGTATTGGCAATATTCAGTTTATCCAGGTCGTCCGAATCCTGTGCCGTTCCCGGCTCATTCACCACTGTTCCGGTCTGATTCTGACCGGTCAGATGATTGGTCTCCAGATCCGTGGCACCTGCCCTGATCGGGGAAATAATACACAATATGCCTACCGAAATCAGCAGGCATACCATCTTTCTTATTCGTTTTCCGGTGAGTAAATTCATCCACATGTATTTATTCCTTTGGTTCCTTTGAAGCATGATTCTGCCCGGAGGAAACCTTTTCCAAAATGCCCTTAAAACTTTCCGAAAAGGTCTGCGGCGGAATATCCTTCCACTCTTCCCTCGGGATCTCACAAAGCACCGTCACAGTGTCCTTACAAACAGCCAACGCCAAAAATTTCTCTCCGAGGCGCACCACCTGAATGTACTTATTGTTCCCAAGGCGAATCGCCTCCAGGAGTTCCATATTTGCACACATTCCCTGCTTCTTCTGATATCCGGCAATCCATTTGGTGGAATATGCCGTCACTGCCAGAACAATCACAAAAATAAGCAATACGGCAATAAATTGTGCGTAACTGCCTGCCTTTCCGGTCAATAATAAAAACATTATCCTACTACCTTCTTTACCGCCTCAATGACACGATCTGCCTGGAAGGGCTTTACAATGAAATCCTTTGCACCGGCCTGAATCGATTCAATAACCATTGCCTGCTGACCCATTGCTGAGCACATAATAACGGATGCATTGGGGTCAACCTTCTTAATCTCGCGAAGCGCCTGGATACCATCCATCTCTGGCATGGTAATGTCCATCAGCACCAGATCGGGATTCACTTCCTTATACTTCTCCACACCCCTCAAGCCGTTTTCTGCTTCTCCCGCAACGTTGTAACCATTCTTTGTGAGAATGTCCTTAATCATCATTCTCATAAAAGCCGCATCATCACAAATCAAAATATTTTTTGCCATTTTGTTTCCTCCGTCTTAACTCTTCCTCTTCACTTCTCATGGGTTATTTGATAATTTCGGTTACCCGGATACCAAAGTTTTCTTCAATTACTACAACCTCGCCTCTGGCTACAAACTTACCGTTTACCAAAACATCAATGGGTTCTCCGGCAATTCGATTCAGCTCAATAATGGTGCCCGGAGCAAAGTTTAATATGTCTGAAATGGACTTGGTGGTTCTGCCCAGTTCTACAGTCACCTCCAGAGGTACATCCATGATCAATCCAATGTTCTCCTGTCCCGCCACAGGGTTCTGGGTTTCCGAGAAACTCTGGAACTGTGCCGGCTGCACATTCACATTGGGAACATTCATCTGCGGCATTCCTGCCATGGGATTCATACCCATGTTCATGCCCATACCGTTCATCATGGGATTCATACCCATGTTCATGCCCATACCATTCATCCCCATAGGGTTCATACCCATGTTCATGCCCATACCATTCATCCCCATGGGATTCATTCCCATGTTACCGTTTCCGTCCATGCCCATGTTATAGGCCGGTTGTTCAAAGCCCGGTGCCGCGGTGGGAGCAGGTGTCGGTTCGGGGTGCTTTGCAGGCGTTTCCTCCTGGGGTATTTCGCCTAACTGATTCCCCAGGAATGTCTGAACCAGCTTCTTTGCAAAATCAACCGGATACAACTGCATGATAGTGGAATCCACCAAATCGCCAATCTGCATCCGGAAAGAAATCTTCACGAATGTCCCGTTTAGAAAAGGTGCAATAGAGCCACCCGATGCAAGTTCGGAGAGATTCAACAGGGAAGACTCCGGCGGGCTGATATCAATCACTGTGGAAAGCATAGTGGACAAGGAGGTGGC
>CALYSH010000015.1 GCA_945485625.1 uncultured Lachnospiraceae bacterium
TATACACTTCCGGTGCTATTCGCAAATAGCCATCTTTATGTAAAAACTTTCGAAGTCTCATATACTCTATCAAATCATCGGCCAGATTAAATGCATTATCTTATTTTGTGGTGGATCATCGATAATCTGCCACATTTTCTTTTGCATTCCAGTTTACATTCGTTACTCTTTCAGTGTATAATTCGGGATGAAAGATTTGGAAAGGAGCCAGCAACAATGAAACGAAGTCATAGATTTGTTCGGTGTATATTCGTCCTTCTTGTACTGTTTTCTTTTCTGTGTGCTTCTATTTTATCAAATTCTGAGGGTAGTGTAGAGGATTCTTTTGCTGCAAGGAGTATGCAGCAAAGTATCTGTGACAGCAGAATTGCTTTCGATGAAATCGCCTGCCATGAAGACGGTATAACCACGGAATTACAAAAAACCTTTACATATCATACCTTACGCGGTTCTGTTTCATTGAAGTACCTTAGAATGATTCTGGTGGTGTGTCTCCTGGCAGGCATATTTCTGCCGGTTCACACCGGAATTTTCTGGGTTTCAGAAAAAGCTACGACTCGTAGCCAAAAATCCATTATTCAATTTATCCACAATAAGGATGGAAAAAAAGAATAGTTACCATAATGACAATATTCCTGCCTATGTATTGATACATAGGTCTTATTTGCGTGCATAAAATGTTACATGGAGGATTGTATTATGCAGGAAAAAATATTTAGTGCCATTGCCATTGCAATCGTTGTAATCGGTTGTGTATGGGGCTGGTGGATAGAGAATGGTCCGCAGAAGGATAATCATATATCAGATAGAATAGAACAGCAGGAAATACCCGTGGAAAACCCGGAGGAAATGAAGACACAGAATAATATGGAAAGCTATGAGGAGGCTTAAGGAATGAATTCTACATTGTTTGGTTTTTTGGTTTGTGGCATTGGTTTTTTAGGACTGGGTTTTATATGTTGGATCATCGGTAAGGTGATATCCATTTTTTCAGATCGTGTTCTGAGTGAATAATCATAATCTATTTCTTCAAAGGGCGTTCGGATGAACGCCCTTTTGGTTTGACCTCCTTATGCGTAATTTCAGGAGTTCCTTTTGAAAAAGATAAAAGTATGTTACTATTTTCATGATTTCCTTTTGAGATCTTTTTTAAAAGGAAGTTTTATGAAAGGGATATTTTACGTTTTCCGGCGTCTAATGATTGTAAAAAAGATGTCGGCCGACATAGAAAGGCGGTAATGCTTTGACCAAAGAACAACTGGGGCAGATAATATTGTCTTCGGAAAAACAAATGTATGCAACTGCATGGGCTATTCTGGGAAATGAACAGGATTATGCGGCATTTGTAGCAGGATGGGATGAGGAAAAGCTTCAAACCTGGAACCTGGATGATGTGGTGGCAATCCGTTTGGAGAATAAAAAGAAATCAGTGGTATACACGCTGGAAGAATTATAGGATGAGATAGATGTAAATATACTTAACGAAAAGAACTCCCGCACCTTGTGTGGGAGTTCTTGGTTGAAATGTCTGCCTGACCGGCCAGTTTGGCTTGGGATTTCGATTTTGTTGAAGCTTGGAGCGTATGATGCTATAATAAATGCAGGAATCCATCAAGAGCAGAAGCCGCGGTGGAAGAATTCTCATAATGTTTTATGGAGAAAACGATGGAAAAAACATTGAATATCGCCTGTATTTATGGAGTTATAGCTGCTTTATCCTTCCTCCTGGCATGTGGTTATTGTGCGTTTGTACGTAAGAAAGAAATATGGCTGATCTGTCTATATATTTCAGTTTTTATTGCCAACATGGGATATTTTGCACTTTCTATTTCAAAATCATTGGGGGAAGCGTTACTTGCCAACAGAATGGCATATTTGCGAAAAACCGGATAATATTGTATACTGAGGTTGTATGAAAAGATGCCGATTTGATTGATGGGAGCATACCTATGGAAGAAGCTAAGAAGAACGACGAGATATCCATCTATTTGCAGGATAAAGAATATATTGCGAACAATTATGTTTTAGAATGCTTTGCAGTGACCATGCTGGTATATACGGCGGCATATGTGCTTAATCTTGTGGGGGTTTTTGTGATTGACCAGCAATTGATGTGGAATGCGTTTGTCCCGTCAGCCTTTATTTACTTTGGAGTGTATATTGTCACCAGGTTTGTGTCTCTATCCAATACCAAATTGAAATATTTCATTCTGTTTTGTATTATCTCAATGTTTACCGTTTCAGGAGTGTTCCTCACATATCATGTAGTGCTGGTTATGCTTCTGCCCATTTTGTATGCGGTGTTGTACTCCTCAAAGCCGGTCATCCGTTATGTTTTAATCCTGACAATCATCAGTACGATCATAGTGGTGTATGGTGGATATTACTTTGGCTTATGTGATGCCAATATGGTGCTGCTTACAACCGAACGCATGAGCACGTATGTGTCTGAGGGAAGCTTCATTGTTTCAGAAATCAATTCCAATCCGGTTCTTCTCCTGATGTTGTACTTTGTCATTCCCAGATGCCTGATATATCTGGCGTTTGTAGCGGTGTGCAGCAGCCTTTTTAACATTGTCAGCGGAAGTGTAGAAAGGGCCAGGCTTACTACTGCGCTGGAACAGGCAAAGGAAGAGGCGGAAAGGGCGAATCGGGCAAAATCCCAGTTCCTTGCAAGCATGTCCCATGAGATACGGACTCCGGTGAATGCGGTTATGGGTATGAATGAAATGATCATCCGTGAGAGCCGGGAAGAAAATATACGTGAGTATGCGTTTGATGTAAAACATGCAGCCACCGAATTGCTGGGTATCATTAATGAGATATTGGATTCCTCCAAGATAGAGTCCGGGAAGATGGAAATCGTTTGTGCCGAATACAATATGGGAAGCCTTTTGAATGATCTGTATAACATGATTAGTGTGAAAGCAAGAGAAAAGGGCCTGCAGCTGTTCTTTGACATAGATCCTTCCATTCCCTCCGGTTATTTTGGAGATGATAAGAGAATCAGGCAGGTACTGCTTAACTTACTTTCGAATGCAGTAAAGTATACCGAACAGGGTTCAGTAACGCTAAAGCTTCGATGCAGGGTGGAGGCTTCCGATGCAGTGCTTCAGTTCTCGGTACTGGATACCGGTATTGGAATGCGGAGGGAGGATCTGGAAAAGATAGGAGATTCCTTTTCCAGATTTGATACGACGCGAAACCGGGATGTGGAGGGTACCGGTCTGGGTTTAAATATTGTGCGGCAGTTACTGAAGCTGATGGGAAGTGAATTGCAGGTACAGAGTGAATATGAAAAGGGAAGCGAATTTTCCTTTGAGCTGGTACAGAAAACGACAGATTCAAAAGAGCTGGGGGATTTCAGGAAAAAACTGCTTGAAGCTTCGGAGCGTGTAGTGTATCAAACAGAATTTACGGCTCCTCAGGCCCAGATTCTGGTAGTGGATGACTCTCAGATGAATCTTAAGGTCTTCCGAAATCTGCTGAAGGAGACACAGATCCGGGTATCGGAGGCGGAGAGTGGAGGAAGGTGTCTGGAGCTGCTTCAGCTACAGGATTTCGATCTGATTTTTCTGGATCACATGATGCCGGGAATGGATGGAATAGAAACGCTTCATACGATGCGTGAACGGGGTCTGGGGAAGGGGACGCCGGTGATTATGCTTACGGCCAATGCCATTCTGGGAGACAGGGAAAAATATATAGAGGAAGGGTTTGATGATTTCCTGTCCAAACCGATTGTATCAGAAGAGCTGTTTCAGATAATCCGGCATTTTCTGCCGGAGGAACGTATTGTGGAACAAAAGAAAAAGTGGAATGCGGATGATATACGGGACAGAATCCCGGAAATCAACTTTGAAATGGGTATGACAACCTGCAGTGGGGATAAAGATTTTTATTATGAACTGTTGCAGGACTTTACGGAGCTGCCCATCCGGGAAGAATTGAACGAATGGCTGGAGGAAAAGGATTTTAAAAACTATTGTATTCGAATTCACGGGTTTAAAAACAATGCATATTCCATTGGTGCCCGGGAGCTGGGAGATCTGGCTTTCGAGATGGAGCAATGCACCAGGGTTGGCTTTCCGGAGAATATTGAGGAATTGCAGGAACGTCTGCTTCTGCAGTACGACAGCATATGTCTGAAGTACAGAGCTATTATGGATTCTGCGGGTACACAAAAGAACTAGGTTGAGGTGAAATACAGTGAAGACAAAAATTCGCAAAGGGTGCATCATAATTGTCGGTATCGTGTTGAATATTCTGGGAAGAGCGATTGCACGCCGGCTGAATCTCCCTATCTGGTTTGATATGATAGGAACATTTGTTGCAACATTTTATGCAGGACTGGGGGGCGGAATCTTTGTAGGAATATCCAATAATGTCCTTTCCGGCATTTATGACACAACGGCACTGGTGTATTCCGCTACAAGTGTAATTGCTGCTGTTATGATGCATTATCTTGTGAAAAAGGATTTTATGAACAATCCCTTGAAGGTAGTTGTGGCCAGCTTCTGGATGGGAATTCTTTGCACGGTGGTTTCCACTCCGTTAAACCTGATTTTTTATGATGGATATTCCGGTAACAGCTGGGGGGATACTCTGGTTGATATGTTAAGATGGTACGATGCACCGATTGTTTTGGCAGCAATTGCGGGCGAAGCTGTTGTGGAAATCGTGGATAAGCAAGTCTGTGTGATGGCAACGTATCTACTGGTATTTGTTTTAGGACACTGGAAAAAGAAACAGGAAAAGCAGGTACAAAAGCTTGCATTGCTTCTGGTTCTTTGCATGGGGCTTTCCATGGCCGCCCAGCCGTTTTGTGTATCGGCGGCGGAGCCGGAGTATCAGGACAGCAGCTTTGTCAGAACAATATATGACAATACAAACGGCATGGTATCCTCGGAGGCTAATATTATCTGTGAAACGGATGACGGTTATATCTGGATCGGCAGCTATGCGGGTCTGACCAGATATGACGGAAACCAGTTCGAGTTTGTTCGGGAGGGCGGCCTTGTCAATGTAGTGGATATGATGACGGATAGCAGGGGCAGACTGTGGATTGGTACCAATGACGCCGGGATTGCCAGATATGAACAGGGCACCTACACTTATTTTACGGTTGCAGACGGCCTTTCCTCCAATTCCATCCGTTGTTTTGCAGAGGATGCAGACGGAAACATTTATGTGGGAACGAGCAACAAAATATGCAGGTTCCGACCGGATGACACCATTGAAGTTTTTTGTCAGGATATTTCCTTTGCAAAGGCCATGACAGTGTATCAGGACCGGTTGATTGTTATGGATAATAAGGGATGTCTGTATGTGCTGGATGGAAAACAGGCTCAGGGAAACATAGTAGGAGAACTGAATGACCTTTTCTATTACTGCCTGGCACCTACTTCCCGGGGACTGATGGTAGGAACGGAAAGCGGCGAATTGTTTATCATTGATATTTCCGACAGCGGGAAATTAAAGAAAAACAGGATTGAGGTACCGGCAAATCAGATTTCCGCAGTCTTTGAGGACAGCAGGAAACGGATCTGGATTGCCATAGAGAATGGGTTTGGTTATCTTCTGCCGGATGGAACATACGAGGGAATGAGCTATGAAGGATTTGATTCCTCCATTGTAAGCTTTCATGAGGACTACCAGGGAAATATCTGGGCGGCTTCCACCCATTACGGAGTGATGAAATTGTCGGAAACCTCCTTTGTAAATCTGTTTGATAAGGCAGGCATTGAGAAGGAATATGTCAATGCAGTACTCTGTTATAACGGCGACTACTATTGCGGAACGGATACAGGATTGATTATCCTGAACGGAAATACTTTGGAGAGGGTTTCCAATGAATTGGCGCAACAGACGGAGGGCAGCAGGGTACGTTCTCTGTTTACGGATTCCAAAGAAAGATTATGGGTATGTACCTACAGTGGCTTGTATTGCTATTCCTCACCAAATGACATAGTGCGATATCATTCTGAGACCCACGAAGTCACCAGTGACCGATTCCGTTGTATTACGGAGCAAAAGGATGGAACCATTGTTGCCGGAACTGCGGATGGTATCAATTATATCAGGGATGGAAAGGTGACGGGGACGGTAACGGCACAAAATGGTCTGGGCAATACACAGATTCTGTCAATTGTTGAGGGAAATGACGGATTAATCTGGGCCGGAAGTGACGGCAGCGGTATCTATATTCTTTCCGGGGAGAAGCTGATAAACAATTATACGGTGGAGGATGGCCTTTCCTCCAATGTCATTCTGAGGATTATTCCCCATGAGGATGGATACTTTGTTGTGACCAGCAATGCTCTCTGCCATATTGATGCGGACGGCCAAATCAGGAGATTGGAAAAATTTCCGTATTTTAATAATTTCGATATTATCCCGGATGGAGATATGGCTTATGTGACCTGTAGTGCCGGTCTGTACGAGGTCCCGCTCAGCCGGCTTTGTGCTGACAGAGAGGAACAGTTCCGGTTTTATGGGGCGGGAGAAGGTCTTTCCTCCGGACTGACTGCCAACTCCTGGAATTATGTTCCGGACCAGAACAGATTGTTATTGTGCAGCAATAACGGGGTGATCGTGTTCAACAGGAATAGGGCTGCGAAGGAAACAGATATAAAATACGGTATCATTTCTGCGGAATGTGATGGGGAAGAGATTCCCATGGGAGAGGATTATCAGATTGAAATTCCCTCGGATGCCAAAAATCTCTCCATTTATGCCTCCGTGCGAAACTATGGTTTTCAGGATGTTAAGGTGCGTTTTTATATCAAAGATCTTGAGAGCTCACCGAAGCTGTGCAGATGGGATGAAATCGAGCCGGTAAAGCTCTTTAAACCGGAGCTTTCAAAATACACGTTATGCCTGGAAATATGGGATAATTCCGGAGAAAAGATATTGGAGGGACAGGAATATACGGTATCCACCGAAATGAAGAGGTGGGAGGATCCGATATTCAAAACATACCTTGTTGTTGTCATCATAGAAATCTTTCTGTTTACCATGATCAGTATTGCCAGCATGTTTCTTTTTGTGATGAGAAAGAACGAACTGGAGAGCTTACAGATTGATTTGGAAAACAAGGTGCGTGAGCAGACAGAGGAGCTCCGCGATCAGCAGAATACCATAAAAAAGCTGTTCCTTCAGACCGTTACGGCGCTCAGCGAGGCAGTAGATGCCAAGGACAGATATACCAGCGGTCATTCCAAAAGAGTGGCAGAGTACGCAAGAATGCTTGCGGCGCGAATGGGGAAGAGCAAGGATGAGCAGGAAGAAATCTATCGTGCCGGTCTTCTGCATGACATCGGAAAGCTTCGTATTCCGGCTGAGATAATCAATAAGCCGGGGAAGCTGACGGAAGAAGAATATAATATTATGAAGATTCACCCGGTGACCGGCTACCATATATTAAGAGGTATCTCGGATAACAGTTTTATAGCAGTGGGAGCGAAATATCACCATGAGCGATATGACGGACAGGGATATCCCAATGGCCTGGTGGGTGAAAAGATACCGGAGGTGGCCAGAATTCTGGGTGTGGCAGACGCATATGATGCCATGGCGAGCAACAGGAGCTACCGAAATGCATTGCCCCAGGAGGTGGTCAGAAGTGAGATTGAGAATGGGATGGGAACACAGTTTGACCCGTTCATTGCTGCAATCATGCTTCAGATGATTGATGAAGACAGGAATTATTCCATGAAGCAGACAGTCTCCAAGCAAAGGAAAATACTGACGGTTGACGATGAAGCCATGAATCATAAAATCATTGCGCACATCATGCGGGATGAACCAAGGTATGAAATGTATCGGGCCGGCGGTGGAAGGGAAGCACTTGAGATGCTGGAACAGCAATCCTTTGACCTGATTCTGTTGGATGTAAAGATGCCGGACATGGATGGACTGGAAACCCTCAGAGAAATCCGCAAGAAATACCGGACGCCGGTTGTACTGATGACAAGCGATAAAACTCTGGATACTTCTACGGAGTTTGGAGAGCTGGGCTGTGATGATTATATTACAAAACCATTCCTGCCGCTGCTCATCAAAGAGGTAGTGCATAATATGACGGAGAGAATTGATATTGAATGATTTAGAACGGGGACGTCCTTTGGTGTAAAGGAACGTCCCCGTTGTATTTTGTGATTATTTTACATATTTTCCAACCCTTTTTTCGATAAAAATGGCAAGGGCCAGCTTGATACAGTCAGGAAGGATAAATGGGAATACACACCAGCCAAGGGTGGTCATCAGTCCGATGGGGCCGGTTTTTTGGGCGTATACATACATAAACCAGACAGTACCCAGGGCGTAGCAGGCAATTAATCCAAGCAGCATGGCAATCATCATCACAGGTATCTTCTTTCCGAACTTATCCATAATCAGACCGGAAACCAGTGCAGTGAGCAGGAAGCCTACAATATATCCGCCGGTGGTACCAATGATTGCACCTAAGCCGCCTTTAAAGCCGGAAAACACCGGGAAGCCTACCATTCCAAGTAAAATATAAACCAGAACGGATAAGAATCCCCGCTTCCAGCCCAGAAGGGATATTGCCAGAAACACACCCAGGGTCTGCAGGGTAAAGGGAACGGTGGTGGGGATGCTGATCCAGGAGCATACCGCCATGAGGGCAGCAAAGGCTCCGATGTACGCCAGATCTAATACGTTCAGTTTGTTTTTCTTCATTTCTTTTTTATCCTTTCGTTGAATTCCTCCAGAAGAATATCATATATAAAATAAAATGTCAACCATGCAATTAAAATGGTTGACAATAAAACGAAAGTCACGCGATATGGGAATATTTTGTAGGATTGTGGGAACACAAAGTGCGAAACGATCCGTAGGTATCATAATAAGGGACGATTGCCCCTGACATCATTCCACATAAGCAGGTCTTAAATATGTATGGAACCGTTGTATGACGAGGAATCGTTACAAAAACGTGTTGACTTTTCTGTCATCTTGGCGTATATATGATATATAAACAGTATGAACGGTATAAACGGTTCGGAAATGCGTTGTTGAACACCGTGCAATATATGTGTAACCGGAGAGATTGGAGGAAAGGAGTAGAGCAATATGATTTTATTGCAGAATTCGGGAGAGCCGATTTATCAGCAGATAGCCACGCAGCTTAAGGAAGATATTCTGACGGGAAAGCTGAAGCAGGGGGAGTATCTTCCTTCCATCCGGAGCCTGGCAAAGGATTTGAAGATTAGTGTGATTACCACCATGAAAGCTTACGAACTTTTGCAGGAGGAGGGACTGGTCAGTGCGGCTCAGGGCAAAGGGTTTTATGTGAATGCCCAGGACAGTGAGATGCTGAAGGAACAGCATCTGCGTAAGGTAGAGGAGAATTTGATGAATGCCATTGCCGCCGCGAAGATTGCGGGAATAAGTCGCAAAGAGCTGGAGGAATTGTTCCTGACTTTGCTTGGTATGGAATAAGGTGAGATTGATTCAGAAGGGAAACAGATATGGAAAACGTATTGGAAATTGTAGATTTAAAGAAGAAATTCAGGGGATTTGAATTGAATGTGAAGGAACTGAACATCCCCAAGGGATTTGCTACTGCACTGATTGGCGAAAACGGTGCCGGAAAGAGTACTCTGTTAAATATCCTGGCAGGCATCCGGGTGGATTATAAGGGACACATTCGTTATTTTGGAAAATATGAGGATGGTGACAGGGACAAGGAGGAGTACCGGGTGCGTGAGAACATTGGTTACACCGGCCCGGGCGGAGTCTTCCTTCCCCATTGGACTGCAAAGGAAGTGGCAGAGGTGTCTGAAATCCTGTTTGAAGGCTTCCATAGGGATCGTTTTGAACAGCTGTGTTCTGACCTTGCTATTTCTACAACGCAAGATAAAAGCAAGAAATTTTCTGCATTGTCCGATGGAAACAAAATGAAGATGGTTCTGGCCGCTGCCTTTGCCAGAGATACCTCTTTGTTGATTATGGATGAGCCGGCCTCGCCGCTGGATCCGTTGATGAGAGATAAGCTTTGCTGCATGATTCGTGAATATCTGGCGGAGGAAGAGGGGGAAAGAAGTGTATTGTTCTCCACTCATAATATTTCCGACATGGAGAATGTGACCGATTATGCCATTATCATGGAACACGGCAAGATTGTGGAGCAGGGCTTCGTAGAGGATCTGAAGGAAAAGTATATTCTGGTGAAGGGAAATGCGGAGGATGCTGCCCTGGCAAGGAAGGTTCTGTACTCGATTACGGAAAACAAATACGGATTCGAAGGAATCTGCCTGGCGTGCAGGCTGGATGAGCTGGCCGGATTGAATGTGGAAGCGGAAACCCCCACTTTGTTCCAGATCAGTGTGGCCATCATGAAGCAGAATACCGTGATTCGATAAGGCGGAGGATGAGAGGATGAAAATGTTAAGAAGTTATCATTCGTTTGTGCTGCGAAGCACACGATGGCTTTATTTTCTCGGGATTCCGCTTGTGACAGCACTGCTCCAGCTCTGGTGCAGCGCAAATATCAAAGTCCCTTTGGGACCGGCATTAATCCTGTCCATGATGTTAATTGCGCTGATTATGCTGGATCAATGGGCGTTTGGCGGATGCTGCTCCAAACATGCGGGCCAAATCGAATATTTAAGATGCTCTGTGAGAGGGAAGGCGGTATTGCGGAATGCCTTGATTCAGGACTGCGCGCTTCGGGCGCTTGTGATAGCGGCGCTGGTAGGTATCTGTTACGGGGTGGATTACTGCATTGCGGGAGACAGGTTGTTTGCTCCGAATTGGGGGCTGGAAGCATTGTTTTATGGATTCCTTTTATATACCTTCATTACTTTGGGGGTATTGATTGCCCGTTACAGTACCATGTTTTTTATTGGCTTTCTGACGGCGTACCTGCTGATGCAGATTGCAAGCGGCATCATGCTACTGGTATTCATGAAAATGGTACCGGTCTGGATACCGGTTACGGTATTGGGGCTGGCGGCGGTTTTGGTGACATGGCTCTGTATTCGGAATCCGATTCGTAAAATGGAGAGAGGTTATTATGATGAAACAATTGAGGGATAGTTTTCGATTACTGAAATATAGCTTTTCGTTTAAAATAAATGTGGTGTGTGCAAGCGTATTTTTGGTGCTTGGACTTGTGTTGGAATGTGTCTATCTGTATGACGGGAAGTCATTCGGGGTAGGGTGTGTTTATGTGGAACTGGCCGGGCTGTTCCCTGCCCAGATTTGGTTTATGCTTTCGGCTGCCAGGGTGATGGCCGCATCCCCCTGGCATAAAAAGGCACATACCTTCATCCCCGGAATGTTGGCAGCCATATGCGGGCTGGTATGCTTTACCCTGTTGGTGGTTACAAAGCTTATTTTTATGCTGGCCAGAGGGATAAATCCCGCATTCATTTCCGGCGCGATTTTGCTGCAGGCGGTAAGCTTCTGCTTTCTGGCGATTCATTTTTGTATGTGCTTCAAGTATTGTGCTATAGCAACGGTGCTTTTCTGCCTAACCTTCATTCCGTTTTTGCAGGTCCTTATGCGCGGTATGAGTGGGAAACTCCCACAGGGATTGTATCTTTTGTTAAACAATGTGCCCTTGTCCATCCTGCTGGGATATGTCATTTTTGCTGTCGGCGTGGCAATCGGCTTCCTGCTTCTTCAGTTCTTCTCAAAGAAGGAAATCTCCACGTGGGCTCTGGGTGCCCGCCTGAGAAGCCAGCTATAACACAGAGGAAAGCACTTCGCCGATGGGGGCCTGGATTAGCAAATCCGCATAGCGGTCCCTGGGAGTGGGAGCCTTGTTGATGACAATCAGCTTGCTTCCCTGAAAGTAGTCAATCAAACCGGCAGCAGGGTAGACCGCAAGGGAAGTACCGCCGATGATCAGTACATCGGCTTCCGAAAGAAACCGTACGGAGCGGTTGATGGTTTCATCATTGAGACCCTCCTCGTACAGAACCACATCCGGTTTGAGCCGCCCGCCGCAGGCCTGACAGGTGGGCACACCGGTAGAATTTATTATGGTATCCAATCCGTAAAAGGCATGGCATTCCTCGCAGAAATTGCGGTGGACAGAGCCATGGAGCTCCAATACGCATTTACTTCCGGCGGCCTGATGAAGGCCGTCGATGTTTTGTGTAATGACAGCCTTCAGCTTCCCCCGCCTTTCCAGCTCTGCCAGTGCCAGATGTGCCTTGTTGGGCTTTGCCGTGGTACAAATCATTTTATCTCGGTAGAAACGATAGAATTCCTCCGGGTGACGCATATAGAAGCTGTGACTTAGGATGGTTTCGGGAGGATAGTCGTACTTCTGGTTATACAGACCGTCCACGCTTCGAAAGTCCGGAATGCCGCTTTCGGTGGAGACACCGGCGCCCCCGAAGAATACAATATTGTCCGAATGCGCTACTATTTTTTTCAATTCCTGAATGGCTTCCTTTTCCATGGCATGTCCTCTCCTTCAAAGTGAATTTTCTGATATCTACGGATTGTTTGTACTTCGTACTCTCGCAACCCTGGTATCATTATAAGTTGAATTTGTTTCGGAATCAAGCACTCGAAACGGCTATACAGGGGATATTCTTAAGAAAAGACCAAGGATTTCTTAGGAATTTCTTATTTTTTTGAGGGTGGTTTGACAGGAAATTTTCCCCATGATACACTGAAGGAAGATATCGTAATGGTTGTCTCAGGATGGATAAGGAAAGAGCATGTTTGGAAGGAAGGAACATTTGGTGCCGTTTGAGAAGGCGGACAGAAGAATTAAATTGGAAAAGTGGGGCAAACAGGAGCGAATCTCCATAGCCGGGATACTGCTGTGTGTGCTGGGAGCAGTGTGCATGCTGTATTGCGTGGGTATTGCTATCTTTGGGGGCTATGGAAGCTACTTTTTCCTGATCTGGGGAGTCATGGCGGCTTTTTTTGGACTTTGGGGTGTCATGCTTCTGCAACGTAAAATCTGGAAGAAAATACCGCGGTGGATTCGGTATGCGTTTGTAACCTGCTTTGTGATTGGAGTGTTCATTTTTGGATGGGTGGAAGCCCTGATTATCGGGAGCTGGCTGGATACACCTGCGCCCGGTGCGGATTATTGTATTGTGCTGGGAGCCCAATGGAAGCAGAGTGGTCCCAGTTATGTGTTAAAGAAGCGTCTGGATGCGGCAGTGACTTATCTGCAGGCAAATCCGGAAACCAGGGTGATTGTTTCCGGAGGACAGGGATATAATGAACCCATCAGCGAGGCGGAGGGTATGGCAGATTATCTGGAGCGTTGCGGAATTGC
>CALYSH010000016.1 GCA_945485625.1 uncultured Lachnospiraceae bacterium
AACAGATTAAAAACATTACTCAACAGATGAAAACGCTGGATTCCGCGCTTCAAAAGTCTGCTTCTGAATTTGATGATTTAACAACCGAAGAAGATAAAAACGCTAAAAAAACGGATACTCTTAAACAAAAAATTGCGCTTCAGTCTGATCAGCTGAAAAAACAAAGTGAAATGCTGGAATCCGCTAGAAAAAAATTCGGGGAAAACAGCACCGAGGCGCAGAAATGGGAAGAAATTGTAAACCGTTCTCAAACAACACTTAACAACTTAAACCAAGAGCTTTTCGACACACAGAACAGCCTTTTAAAAACCAGCGAAAAATTTAAAGAAGCTGGCGAAAATTTGAAAGCTACCGGAGATAAAATATCCTCTATTGGCAAAACGCTTACAAAATCAATCACTTTGCCCATTGCAGGAGCTGCCGTAGCATCTTTTAAATATGCTTCTGATTTAGAAGAAAATATCAACAAAACAGATGTAGCCTTTGGGAATAACGCTGATGAAGTAAAAAAATGGTCAAAAACAACACTTGAACGTTTTGGGCTTGCTCAAAGCACTGCCCTTGAAATGGCGGCAACGTGGGGCGATATGGGGACGTCAATGGACTTGCCTCTTGATACCGCAACTGAAATGTCAAAAACCCTTGTAGGGCTTGCAGCTGATATGGCCTCGTTTAAAAACATTTCAGTAGAACGTGCACAAACCGCTTTAAACGCCGTATACACTGGAGAAACTGAAAGCCTTAAGGCTTTGGGCGTTGTCATGACGGAAACGAACCTTAAAGAGTACGCCATGACAAAGGGCATTACTAAATCATATTCAGAAATGTCACAAGCCGAAAAAGTGGCGTTGCGGTATGAATATGTATTGGAAAAGACTGCAAATGCACAAGGCGATTTTGACAGGACTTCAGACGGCGCGGCGAATCAGATGAGAATCACTCAAGAATCCGTTAAGGAGCTTGCTGCCGAGTTTGGACAAGAACTTCTCCCAATAGGCGCGGAGGTTTTGAAAAATTTAAATGCGCTTCTTAAGTCGTTTAGCGAATTGGACGATAACACCAAAAGTACCATTATTCGCATTGGGCTTTTTGCTGCTGCATTAGGACCCGTTGTTTCTATTACTGGGAAAACAATAAATGGCATCGGCAAAATGTCGGAAGGGATTTCGAAACTCACACAAAAAATAGATGCTGCAAATCCTAAAATCAAATCATTAACCTCATTTATTGCCAAAAATTCTCTTGAGTTTGGACTTTTAGGAATTGCCGCTGGTGGACTTGCTATTAGCTTTACAGGGATAACAGATGCAATCAATAAAACAATTCAACCTACTAAAGATTTGGCAGATGCTTTTGCTAACTCTGCTCCTGATTTAGAAACATACAACGATTATATTTCTTCTGTAAACAGCGCGCTAAGCGATTTTGACTTATTTTCGACATCTGCTGGCGATGCTATCAATAACTACAGTGATAAAATCGACAATGCGACAGATAACATACATAATATTATTAGTACTGCATCAGCTGAATCCAGGCTCATGACTGAATCCGAGTATGAAGAAATTCAAAATTTAATCGGTATAATTGACGATTATACAGAAAAGAAGCTTGATGCCTACAAGGAGCAGCAAAATGTTGTTGCATCTTTGGCGGAAACCGAAGATCAAATGACAAAAGAACGTTCGGCAGAGCTTATCAAAGCAGCAGAAGAAGCCAGAGATCAAACAATTGCAATAGCAAATGAAAAATATACATCGTTGATTGCAGAAGCGGAACAGATGTATGCAGCGGGCACAATCGAGGAAAAAGCGTATGATGAAATGCGTAAAAAGGCATATGATACGTTCCAGCAACAGAAAAAGGACGCGGATACTGAATTTGCCAATACGAATGCAATCATATCCGAAAAATTTTTTGAACAGCAGGTTTTATCAGACGTCAACGTAAAGCAGTGGAAAGATTATTTTGCAGCTTTGGATATGGCACAATCAGATCACGAAAACCGCGTTGCAGAAATTCGGCAAAGAGAACGAGAAGGTTTTATATCACACGAACAAGCAGAAGCCGAAATTATGGCGTCATCTGAAAAAATAGCCAATGACCGTGATGCCTTATTGCGTCAAATGGTTTCCGAGGGTGCTGATGCATGGGACGAAGATACACAAAATATGGTGTCATACTGGTTGACAATGGCATCTAATACTGAATTATATGGGGGAAAGGTAACTGACAAGGAAAAAGCTTTTGTTTTGGATTTTGGGAAAATTATGGACACGCTCCCTGGTGATATGAAAGAAGCCGGAAAAAATGCAATGTTAGGGTTCCTTGATGAAGTTAAAGCAGAAACTCCATCAATTTTAAGTGCGGCTTCAGGAATTGCAGGAGGGTTCATTAATACGATAAAAAACATTTTCGGAATCCATTCCCCGTCTCGTGTTATGAAAGAAATTGCTAAAAACACATGGGCGGGGTGGAAAATTGAAACAGACTATGAATCAAAAACAATTGATAAACAGGCTCAAAGTGTCGCCCGTGGGATTCAAAAATCTTTCGTCTCTGCTTTTAGTATGGCGCATTACGGAAGTGGCTCTCAGTCATCCCAAAACTCAGCCTCAAAATCTTCTCTAGGTCCTACCCTTAACCAAACAAATAACTTCTATTCGCCGAAAGCCCTTTCGCCTGCAGAAACAGCAAGACTAAACCGAAATAATGTCCGGGCAACGATCCGGGCGCTGGGAGGTTGACCAAATGAAAATTATCTGCACAAACTCCAAGGGGGACAACCTTACCGTTCAGTATGCATTCCCTTACTACTATGTTTCTTGTGATGGGCTGATGACGTATAATACCGACATTGCTACAGCAACCCCATACATTCCCGGTGAAATTTATCAAGGTTCTCATAATCCAAAGAGGAACCTCGTTTTAACTTTTGCAGTACGGCATAGGGACTATTGGAATGTACGCGATCTTGTATTTTCAGTGTTTTCCAACAACGGGATATTCATCTGGTATCCTGATACCGGTGAGGCTAGGTCTATAGAATATTACACGGAAAGCGTGTCTTGGAGTGACCCGAACAGCCGGGGATTCCGGTACTGTACGGTCTCTCTGATATGTCCATATCCATTTTTCAGCGGGGAAACTATAACGGTTAATATGTCTTATTGGACAAACAATATTCTGCTTCCAGGCGTATTTCAGCCATTTACATTGGGTGATAGAATCTCCAAACAAATTATCGAAATTGAAAATTTGCAGCCTATTTCAATTGGCTATACGGTAACCTTTACCGCGAACAATGGAGATGTATCAAATCCGTCGCTGGAAAATATAACGACCGGGGAATCGTTTATTCTTGATGTAGCAATGGCAAGTGGTTCTGTTGTAAAAGTCTGTACGGTAAACGGTAGAAAGCGGGTATGGTCTCCAGAAGGCCCACAGCTACCAAACCCATGGGACTATGAATTAAATAACTGGTGGCAAATTGCACCGGGAATAAACCAAATTCGATACGATGCGTACAGCGGCGTGGGAAACCTTGATGTATCAATCGAATACGCACAGCTTTACATTGGAGGATAACAAATGGAAGTATATATTTTACAGCAGAATGAAGATACTCCCCTCATTGTAGATGACTTCATTTCGCTCCGATGGCGGCGCAAGTATTATGATATTGGAGAGTTTGAACTTCATCTTGTAAACAACCGGAAAAACTTGGAGTATGTAACTCGTGAACTTGAACCGTTGGTCTATTTCGTCGGTTCTGTTGAGCGGGGCGTCGTGAATTACGTCCAGGTCAACCGCGATGAAATTGTCCTGTCAGGCAGGATGGAATCAGGTATCATGAAAAAATGTGTCATATGCGGCAAAACAGCAACCAATACCGAAGAAATGCTTGGGATTTTATGGTGGACATGGGACACTTCGAACAGAAAGTGGCATATTTTATGCGAAAAGGATGAAGCGTACATTACAGTAGAATATTTCTATGAAACACAGGAGGATGTAATTGTCAAGTACGCCAAGAGCAAGAGCCTCGGTTTTTATGTAATCGGAAACGATATTTACATCTACCGTGGCACAGATAAAAGTATTTCCCAGAAAACGGTCACACCTGTCGTGTTTGAAAATGACGACCTGGATTCCCCAGTCTGGACAATTTCTACCGAAAATTATTATGACAAGGCAATTGCCGTGGGGAAAAACACAAATGACGAGGTCGCTGAAACAAGGTTCGGCGATGGGAGCCGGCAGCTCTTTGTTGACTGTCAAAGCACAAGGAAAGACGAAAATCAAACGGCGTCGGAATATGAGGCAGTATTGAAGCAGTTGGGATATATGCAGCTTGGCAAACACAAGCTGACAGATTCATTCGAGGCTTCTGTTTCACCATCTGCCCGATGGACATATGGAAAAGATTATACCCTTGGGGATATTGTGACGCTTCAGATGCGGGACTGGGGAAAATCAGAAAATTTTAGAGTGACTGAGGTAGAGGAAGTATGGGAAAACGGCATTTACTCTGTTTATCCTACTTTCGGAGACCCTCTTCCGGAAACACTGTAGGAGGTAAATAAATGGCAGAACAATATGGATATTTTAACGGTATTGAATACGGCGAGGAATTTGTTGCTCTCGTCAATAAGACTCTCGTAAAAACTGGTGTGTTTTATGATGGTCTCACTTGCAGAGGAAGCGGAATGAACGTTATCGTTTCAGAAGGCTCTGCGAACGTTACTGGATTCCTCTACAACAATAGTGATGATTTGACCTTGTCAATTGACACGGCTCACGCATCGCTCCCCCGAAAAGACAGCATTATGATACGGCATGATATCACCAACCGCAGAATCAATGCCGTTGTTGTAAAAGGTACACCGCAGTCCAACCCAGTAGCACCGGCACCAGTAAGAAGCACGACCTATTTCGACTTAAAAATCGCAGAGGTTTTGATTCCCGGTGGTGCATCCTCTGTCGGAACAATAACCGACACAAGAGCAGATGAAACCGTGTGTGGCCTTGTAACTGGCTATGATACCGCAGATATTGCTGGTATTGTCAATAGGCTCGTAACTTTGGAAAATCGTGATTACATTGTCGAGCAAGGCACAAACGGCGTTTGGTATTACCGCAAGTGGAACAGCGGCATCGCTGAATGTTGGACCTGCACAAACTTTACTTTTTCTAACAATCAGCTGTGGGTTAGTCCGTGGTGCTATATCTCAGCTGCGGCAATCAATTATCCTTTCACGTTTTCTGATGTTCCTACTTGCATTTTTGAGAAAAGCGATTACAGCTCTCTCTCGTTGCTGACTATGGCGGCAAACGGAACTGCTTCTGCAACTCCTCAGTTTAGACTTGTACGACCGAGTGCGTTCAGCGCAAACGTGACAATCAAGCTTTCAATTAACGCCGTTGGTCGGTTTAGGTGAAAAAATGGAAGAGAACGAAAAAATGTTAATCGAAACAGTTCAGCGATCCAAGTCAAACCAAAGGCGGCTGGACGAGCTGGAACGGCAGGTGGAGGAACACCACGCCCTCGGCGCACCAATTAAACTGAATGCGCTTGCGGAAAAGGTCGGCAGCCTTGAGAAGAACGTTTCTGAAATCCACAGCCTGAGCCGTTCGGTTTCAAAGCTTGCGGACAACATGGAGCGGATGCTGGAAGAGCAGCGGAAGCAGCGGGAGGATATAGACGCGTTAAAAAACGAGCCTGCCGAGCGTTGGAGCAGCATGAAGCGGACGGCCTTCACGACCATTGTTTCCGTGATTGCCGGGGCTTTGGCGGTCGGGTTAGTTGGAATGATTGCGAATTTTATAAAATAGGGAGGAAGCAAAAATGAAAATTAACTGGAAAGTACGGCTGAAAAACCCTGTGTTTTGGGCGCAAGTAGCCGTTGCAATTGTAGCCCCTATTCTTGCAGGACTTGGGCTTGAATGGACGGATATCACCACATGGGCGGCGTTTGGAGATGCCTTATGCAGAGCAATTGCAAATCCTGTAATTGTGGTTTCTGTAATTGTTTCCCTGTGGGGGATTATCAACGACCCAACCACAAAAGGCTTGAGCGACAGCGCACAGGCGCTTACATATGATGTACCGAAGGGGGAAAAATAGAATGAACAGCCCGTATATGGGAGATTTTAAAGTAACACAGGAATACAAAGGGGCGGGGCACGACGGCCTTGACCTGGTAGGGCTGGATTCAAAGGAAATCCACGCCACCGTCAACGGCGTTGTCAAAGCCGCTTCGAATACAGACCCGAAAGGATTTGGGATCAATGTAAAAATCCTGAAAGACGGTACGAATGACTATTATATATACGCCCATATGAGTGAAGTAAAAGTTAAAGTTGGTCAGCGGGTTAAAATCACCGACGTGATCGGGATTGAAGGCTCTACCGGAAAAAGCACCGGAAGCCATTGCCACTACTGCGTAAGGACAGGGAACCGGAAGGGAAGCCACAAGGACATTTCCGCAATCAGCGGTATTCCAAACAAGATCGGCATTTACAACGATGGGTACGTGGGGGAATACAAAGGGGCGGACAAGCCCGCCCAGCAGAAACCGACTGAAACGCAGAAGAGCGGTGTTACGACGCTAAAACCAGGCTTGTGGAACGTCAGGAATGCGCCGTCTCTGGGAGCTTCGGTTAACCGAGTGGTAAAAGGAGTACAGTCCGTAACCTACGTTGATATTGTTCCTGAAACCAATCCACAAAAATATGGCGAACGTGATTTTTATAAACTTCGCGACGGCACTTATCTTTCGGTTAAGGCGTGTAAATAGGAAAAGAAAAACCCCGGAGATTTCTCCGGGGTTATTTTTTCTGTTCATTACTTACAAAAAATGAAATATTTTTAAAATTACTCTTGACATATACAATTATATGTTGTATATTATAGTTACAACGATTCTTTGTTTGGAAAGAGAGGTGAAAATATGAATCGGCTTAAATACTACCGAGATCAAAAAGGCTTTTCGCAAACTGACATAGCAGAAAGAATAGGGGTAAGTCAACAGGCGGTAGCAAAATGGGAAGCTGGAGAAGCAATGCCAAGGGCAGACAAACTTCCTCTTCTTGCAAAATTGCTTAACTGCACCACCGATGAGCTGCTTGAAGAACTTCCAGCACCAGCTAATAAGTGAGGTGATGAAATGAAAACACAATATGTTCTTGACGGTAGGTTTCTTGTTAGTGATGAGGGAAATGTTTGAAAAATAAAAAAAGGATGTGAAAGAAATGAAAGAGAAAAAGCTGAAAATGCTGCGCAGGATCACCCGTCTTTTGTGCTTTGGAGGTTGGGCGGGATGCTTTGTGTTGGCAATGATGTCAGATGCAAATTCAATCGGATTTTTCCCGCTTGTAGTGTTCAGCATACTGCTTGTCTTAGCCGGGCTTGTATTTGGGATCGCGTCTTCTGAGTTGACAGAGCTGATTAAATCAGAAGAAAGCAAACTGCACGGAGATTACAGAAGATACGGGGATAATAACGATGTTGCTTAAAGTGAAAAGAAAAAAGCCCCGCGAGGCGGCAACCTCGACAGGGGCAAAAGCAAATCAACATAAATATATTTTAACCGAAAAAGGAGGAAAAGTCAATGATGGAACGAATAGTCCCGCCAGATGAAAACGAGCTTGCAAACCGTATGGCGATTGCCTATGACGAAGATTCAAGGCGGTTGGCGGCAATGAAAGACGAAACGGAGCTGCTAATGACAGACCTTGAAAATACGAACTACATAGATTCAAAAATAAAGGGGCTGATCAGCGCCTTATTAGACAAGCAGGACGCTATTAATGCTGAACTTGAGGACAACGTCGAAGCGCTTCGTTTCAGGCTTGAAGATATGGGGGTGTCTGTATAATGTTCGGCGAAAAAACAAAGGAATTTAACCCCAAAACCCAAGAAGATATCACAGTGTGGAAGTCTCCTAAATATCAGGAGGCAAGAGAGCAAGCGGTATCGATTTTAAAAAACGCTGCATACGGCCTTTCTGAGAATGATTTTTGGATTCAAAAGAACCTCAATAAAAACGGGGATAAAATGGTCTATACCGGACTGATTATCAGCCATAACGGGTGCCTGAAAATCAACGACTGTCTTAATGAAAAGTTTAGACCGGAATGTGTTTCATTCGATAAAGACGGGTATTCTGATTCGCTGATATTCCTGTATAACTGCCCTGAACAGGGTTTGCTTGAGGTTGGAGAAGTCAACCGCAACAACTGTAAAATAGCATATCCTTACGCAATGGCGCTTAAAAGGATGTTTGACCGCGTTGTCCTGAAACTCTCAAAATTGGCGTATGCTGGAATTTACGCAGACACCGAAAGCGAAGAATTTGCGGAGGATAACGACGAAAAGATCGAAGCGGAAGAACGCGAAAAGGAAATGTTAAAAAAGATTAACCTTGAGACGCCTGTATGCCCGATCTGCGGGAAAGAGGTAAAGCCGGCTAAAAATAGAGAAGGAGAAGTTATTACAGCACAGGAAATATTTGATAAATACGGAATGTGCCTTAATTGCGTGAGGAATCAAAATGAGCCTGCAAGTTGAATTTACCGGGGCAAAGTGGTTTGAGGATTCAGAGGGGATTCACCTGACATTAGCGGTCAAGCCGAATTACCGGTCGGCGGTCAAAGAGTTCTGCCTTAAAATGCGGGAAAAAGTACATACGGCGGTTTTAAAGGAATACCGGCCGCGGAGCCTTGACGCAAACGCCTACTTCTGGGTGCTGTGCGATAAGCTTGCGGAGAAAACAGGGATTAGCAAAGAGAGAATCTACAAAAATCTCATCAAAGAAATAGGAGGTAACAGCGACACGGTATGCCTCCAAAATAAGGCCGTAGACAGGCTAATCGAAGGATGGAACAACAATGGGCTTGGATGGGTTGCGGAGCGCATGGATAGCAAAATAGAGGGCTGCACAAACGTTATTTTGTATTACGGTTCTTCGTCTTACGATTCAGCGCAAATGAGCCGATTAATTGACCTTATTGTACAGGAATGTGAACAACAGGATATCGAAACAATGACACCGGAACAATTGTCACTGTTAAAGGAGGAATGGCATGGATAGCATATTGCAAGAAGACAAGGAGTGCTATGTGTGCGGACAGAGGACATGCCTACATGACCATCATGTGTATTTTGGTGCAAACCGTAAGGTAAGCGAACAAAACGGCTTTAAGGTGTGGTTATGCGAGTATCATCACAATGGCTCTAACCAGGGGGTTCATTGCAAGGATGGAAAGATGCTCAATCTGATGCTCAAAAAGCATTGTCAATTAGAATACGAACGCACACACAGCCGAGAAGAGTTTATTAAATTGATTGGAAGGAGCTATCTATGATTACGGAAGAAACGAGAAATGAAAGCTTCTTGAAGACAGACCGGGCAACAAGGCGTTCAATCATTCTTGCAGCACTTGGAGACGAAGAGCTTACAGCGAGAGAAATTCTTAAAAGAATTGGGTTTAATGACATGAATTTTGTCCGTCCTCGTCTCACAGAACTTATGCAGTCAGGAAGAGTTGAAGCGGCAGGAAAGAAGTGGGACAACATAACAGAACGCAACGTAACAGTATTCAGGAGGACAAAATGAACAAGATTATCATCATGGGTAGAATTACAAAGGATATTGAGCTAAAAACAACAGAGAACGGTGTTTCTGTTTCCACTTTTTCTGTTGCGGTTGACAGAGATTTCACACCGAAGGGACAGGAAAAGAAAACCGATTTTATCAATTGTGTTGCATGGAGAAATACTGCTGAATTTGTTTCAAAATTTTTCCATAAGGGCAGCATGATTGCGCTTGAAGGTTCTCTACAATCAAGAAGCTACACCGACAAGGAAGGGAAAAACAGAACGGTGTTTGAGGTGGTTGCCGATAAAGTACATTTCTGCGGTTCAAAACAGAACAACGGTTCCGGCAATAATGGTTCTACATATAGCGCAGATGATTTTGAGGAAATCAGCACTGATTCTGACCTCCCGTTTTAAGGGGGTGTGATGATGGCAAGGAAACGAATGATAGACCCTGGAATCTGGCAGAGCGAAGATTTTTCAAAACTGAGCACACTTGCGAAACTGGTTTTTATCGGTTTGTTTTCAAACGCTGACGACGAAGGGCGCGGCCGCGCCAAAGCCGCTTACATCAAGTCAACACTCTTTCCTTATGACGAGGGAATGCGGGTAATCGACATAGATAAAACGCTGTCTGAAATAGCCTCTAATATGTCCGTTACGTTCTACCTCCATGACGAAAACGAGTATTATAGCCTTGATAAATGGGACAAGTGGCAGAAGGTTGATAAGCCCACGCCCAGCAATTTACCGGCGTTTGACGAGACGTGCAAGCCGATTCGGGGAACAGTCGGGGAGCCTTCTCCGAAGGTTCGTGGAGGATTCCCGCCTAATAGAATAGAAAAGAATAAAATAAATTGTGCAAATGAACTTTTTGAACGGCTTTGGTCTTCTTACCCAAGCAAAAAAGGAAAAGGGAAGGTTTCAAACGCGGATAAGCTCGCCCTCCTTGAAATTGGTGAAGAAGAAATGAACCGCGCCGTTAAGCGCTATAAAGACGGTCTGAAGGCGGATCAATGGCGGGAGCCGCAAAACGGTTCAACCTTTTTTCACAGCGGGTATATTGATTATCTTGACCGCAATTACGTGACGGAGGCCCGCGCGCCGGTTGGCTATGAGGGGGTGGCGGAACTATGAATGAAATTATCAACGATGCGGAATGTGGTGTGATCGGCGGTCTGCTTACCTTTCCTGAGGAAGCTTCGGAGGCGATTGACAAACTCTGCTGGGATGATTTCTCGCTGGAGCCATACCGCGAAATCTTTAAAACTGCCGTTTTGGTTCTCCGGGAAAATCCCAAAGCAGACGGAGCGGTCATTTTAACCAAGCTTAATCAGGCGGACAAAGAGCTTGCGCGGACCGCTATGCGGTGCATGGAGCTGTTTATCGGAATGTCGAACTACTCCTCTTATGTGCGGATTGTCAAAAAGGAAAGCCGGAGACGGAAAATCAACTCAAAACTCGAATCCGTTCTTTTATCCAGCACAGACGATCCCTATTCAGATCTGGAAAAGATTGTGGAGGACTTCCGTGAAACCGGGAAAACCACCATGACAAAATCGGTAATAAAGTATGCGGACGGCCTTTACCATCCGGAGAAAATCAAACGGGCATATACCGGGATGTCCAGCCTTGACCGTACAATTGGCGGGATGAAGGCCGGGACATTATCCTATCTCGGAGCAAGGCCGTCCACTGGGAAAACGGCTTTTGCCTTAAATATAATCAGAAAACAACTTGCGGATGGCAATAAATGTTTGCTGTTCAGTCTTGAAATGAGCCGGGAGCAGATTTATGACCGCCTTGCGGCTGATCTTCTAAATATCCCCTACAGCCGGATTGAGTCCTGCCAGCTCACAGAATCGGAAAAGGACCTGATTGTTCGGACTCTTGGCGAAATTGCAGAAACAGGACTCCTTGAGGTGGTGGACGACGTTTATACCGTCGAAGGGATGATGCCCAGGATTGCAGAATACAGGCCGGATTTTACGGCGGTTGACTTTATTCAGCTCATTAGGACAGTCAGTCGGTTCCAGAACAGGCGGAACGAAATTGACTACATATCGGCGGAGCTCAAAATGGCCGCCAAACGGTATAACTGTCATTTAATGTGCCTCTCCCAAATCAGCCGGTCCGGGATGGACGCACCCAGAATGAGCGACCTCAAGGAATCTGGCGCACTGGAACAGGACGGGGATTACATCATGCTCCTACATCGGCCCTATGTCCTATGTAAGGACAATCCGGATGTGCGCCCGGAGGACGCGCAGATTTTGCTGGATAAAAATAAATACGGCAGAACCGGGATGAAACGCCTATATTTTGATGGGGAGCACCAAAGGTTTACGGAGGTATCAGACCGTGAGTAAATATGCAATCGAATGGTCAGAAAAACAAAAATGTTTTAATGTCGCACCAATTAAGGCAATCGCCGAGATAAATATGGATATGATTTTATGCGGGAGAATGCCGGAATATGTTGTGATTGAAGTATGCAATACCCTTAAAGAGGCGCATGAAGTAATAGATGTGCTGAGAAACAAATTAGATATATTTGATGGTGGTAAAATTCTGTGAAATTAATATTGCCATATCCGGCCAATAAGCGGGTTAAAAGCGCATTTTGCAGGGAATACGGTCTTAATTCCATTTATGCAGGAAAGCATTGGGCAAAACGCAGATCGGACAAGGAATACTGGAAGCAGTTTGTTTTGGGCGAGCTGAAAAAACAAGGCATAGAACGGGAATATTGCGAATACCCGGTGGAGATCATATTCCGCTGGGACGACCACCTGGACTGCAGCAACCACGCCTACATGGCCAAGATGATCGAGGATAGTTTAGTGGGATATATTCTTCATGACGACAGTCGGCAATACGTTAAGCGGATCACACACGAATTTCACGACCGTAACGTTATAGAAGTGGAGGTGCGCCGCTATGATCCTGGGGTTGAAATCGCCCTGTGAACGCTGCCCCAACTTGAATTGCAGAAAGTATAAAGAATGCCGGGCGTGGCGTATGTGGTTCGGTAACGAATGGTTCAGGGTGAAGATGATGTTTATGGAGGAAGATGAAGAGGATGAGAATCGGCTTAATTGACGTGGACAGCCACAATTTCCCCAACCTTTGCCTGATGAAACTGTCTGCATACCATAAATCCCGGGGGGATATCGTGGAATGGTGGAATGGATTTACCAGTTACGACCTAATATATATGTCGAAGGTGTTTGACGATGCGTACACGCCGGATGCAGACATCCCCTGCAATGCAGATCTAATTATCAGAGGCGGGACGGGATATGACCTGAAAAATAAGTTGATGGATGTGGTGGAACATAGTTACCCAGACTACAGCCTTTATCCGTCAATCAAAAACAATACGGCTTATGGTTTTCTCACCCGAGGATGTCCAAGAGGCTGTAAGTTCTGTATTGTTTCAGAGAAAGAAGGAAAATGCAGCCGTAATGTTTCCGATCTTTCAGATTTTTTTCGGGGACAAAATGAAATTAAACTTCTAGACCCCAATCTTCTTGCCTGTAAAGATCATGAAAAACTGCTTCAACAGCTTGCCGGTTCCGGTGCGAGGGTAGATTTCACGCAGGGACTTGATATCCGGTTGAC
>CALYSH010000017.1 GCA_945485625.1 uncultured Lachnospiraceae bacterium
ACGGAAAGGAAAAACAGAATCAATACCGTAGGGGAAAGATTCATTGTATCCCTCCGGATATAGGATGCACAAAATCCAACCAGAAGGGTGAGGAATGCCGGAAATCTGCCTGCCACTTTTCTTACGGATACATAGAGTAAAATACAGGATAGAAGCAATAAGCATTCCTGAAAAAGCACACATACCTGCATATTGATTCCAAAAAGCATACATACCTTTTTCAGAATTCCCAAATACAGGAAACTTGCGCCATGAACCGTAGGAAACATAGGATTCTGTCCATCAACAGCGGTAAACAATAAGGTCTGAGCGTCTCCGGAAATTCCGGGAAATTCCAGATATCGAAGGAAACCACCCAATCCCAGACACAGCAAAATACCCATCCACTCCAGGGCATTCAATACCCCGTCGGAGAGCTTCGCCTGATTCAGTCGGTTATCGATCACATGTCGCACCAGAAACATCAATGCATAAGCTACCGCAGAAAAACCGACCACACCGAGAAAGCTTACATACACAGGCATCTGATATACACTTGTCATACAGGTAATCAGGCCGAACAAACCGCCAAGGGAAACAGCAGCCAGAAACAGCCAGAGAACGTAACTAAACACATTCTTTTTCCGGAACATTGTCTACTCCTACTCTTCTGACCCGTCCAAAACCTTTTCAATATTGTAACGGGGTCTTTGCTTTACTTCCATGTAAATCTTTCCGATATACTGACCAACCAAACCGATGGACAAAAGCTGAACGCCACCCAGAAACCAAATTGATAAAATCAGAGAGGTCCAGCCGGGCACCACATGTCCCATAAAATAGGAAATCAATGCATACACGGCCGCGCACAGGGATGCAATCAGAATAAACACGCCAAGGACGGTAACCATGGTAATCGGCTTCACACTGAAGGAAGAAATTCCGTTAAATGCCAGCGCAAGCATCTTCTTCAAAGGATACTTGGACTCCCCGGCAACCCGCTCCAGCCTGTCATAATACACGCAATCGGTCTGATACCCGATCAATGGCATCATACCTCTTAAGAACAGGTTTGTTTCCTTATATTTTGAGAACTGTTCTACCGCCCTCCTGCTCATCAGACGAAAATCCGCATGATTATAAATGGTTTTTACACCCATCAGGCTCATTAACTTATAGAAGCCCTGGGCGGTGACACGCTTAAAGAAGGTATCGGTCTTGCGTTCCTTACGGACACCGTACACGATATCATTGCCCGCATGAAATTTATCAATCATCTCCTCGATAACATTCACATCATCCTGAAGATCCGCATCGATGGATACGGTAACATCACACATATCCTTAGCGGTAATTAATCCTGCGGTCAGAGCAAACTGATGTCCCACGTTTCCGGCAAGCTTCAATCCAAGTACGGAAACGGGGTACTTTTTGTGTTCCTCTTCAATCAGTTCCCAGGTTCTGTCCTTACTTCCGTCATTTACAAACAGGATAAAGCTGTCTTCTGCAATTTTCTGCTTGGAAATCAAATCTGTCAATACTTCCCGAAGTGCCTTGGATGCAATCTCCAAGACCTCTTCCTCGTTATAGCATGGTACAACAATACCGAGCTTATCCATCCTTACACCAAGCCTTTCCTATACAAACTGAAGTGCCTGTTCCAAATCTGCAATAATATCATCCTTGTGCTCGATACCCACAGAAAAACGAATCAAATCCGGTGCAACACCCGCTTCTACCAGCTGCTCATCGGTCATTTGTCTGTGCGTATGGCTTGCAGGATGCAATACACAGGTTCTGGCATCAGCCACATGGGTAACGATAGCTGCCAGCTCCAAATGATCCATCATCTTTTCAGCAGCACTTCTACCGCCCTTTAATCCAAATGAGATTACACCACAGGTACCGTTTGGCATATATTTCTTTGCCAGCTCATGGTACTTGTTTCCTTCCAGGCCAGGGTAGTTTACCCAGGCTACCTTCTCATGGTTCTGCAAAAACGTAGCAACTGCCAATGCATTCTCGCAATGTCTTTCCATACGAAGGGGCAGAGTCTCCAGCCCTACATTCAAAAGGAATGCATTCTGAGGAGACTGGATGGAACCAAGATCTCTCATCAGCTGCACGGTTGCTTTTGTAATATATGCTGCCTTACCAAATTTCTTTGTATAGGTTACTCCGTGATAGGACTCATCGGGAGTGGTCAGGCCGGGGAATTTCTCTGCATGAGCATCCCAGTCAAAATTACCGGAATCCACAATTGCTCCACCCACACACATAGCATGTCCGTCCATGTACTTGGTGGTAGAATGAGTAACGATATCTGCGCCCCACTTGAACGGATTGCAGTTAATGGGAGTCGCAAAGGTATTATCCACAATCAGGGGTACCTGATGTGCATGTGCAATCCTTGCAAACTTTTCGATATCAAGCACAACCAATGCAGGGTTTGCAATGGTTTCCGCAAAGACACACTTGGTATTCTCACGGAATGCTTTATTCAGTTCTTCCTCAGACCAATCCGGGTCCACTACCGTACAATCAATGCCCATTTTCTTCATGGTGCAGGTAATCAGATTGAAGCTTCCTCCGTATACGGTGGAGGACATTACCACATGGTCCCCTGCTTCACAGATATTAAAGATGGCATAATACGTAGCAGCCTGTCCGGAGCTGGTCAGCATAGCGGCTACACCGCCCTCCAGTTCACAGATTTTCTGTGCCACATAATCATTGGTAGGATTCTGCAGTCTGGTATAGAAATAACCGTTCTCCTCCAGGTCAAACAAACGGCCCATCTGCTCGGAAGTAGAATATTTGTAGGTAGTGCTCTGAATAATCGGTAATACTCTGGGTTGTCCGTTTTCGGGCTGCCACCCCGCCTGTACACAAAGGGTCTCTTTCTTGTATGCTTTACTCATTTTATCTTCCTCCCATCCGGAACAGATTACTCGTCCCAGTTATGATATACAGCCTGTACATCATCATCTTCATCCAGCAGATCCAGCGTCCTCTGAAGATTTTTAATAGCAGTTTCATCGGTCAGTTCAACATAATTCTGGGGAATCATGGTAACCTCAGCGCTCAGCATGGGAATCTTCTGGTCCTCCAGTGCCTTACCAACCACCTCAAAGCTGTCCGCATCGGTGAGAATTTCAAAGCTGTCCTCTTCCTCTGCGAAGTCCTCTGCCCCGGCGTCCAGAGCAGTCATCATCAAATCATCTGCTTCCAGATCACACTCTTCCTTATCAATGATAATCTGACCCTTCCTGTCAAACATGAAGGATACACAACCCTGGGTACCGATATTTCCCTGTCCCTTGGTAAATGCGCTTCTCACATTTGCTGCCGTTCTGTTTTTGTTATCGGTAAGAGCATCTACAATAATAGCAATACCGTTGGGACCATAGCCTTCATAGGTTACATATTCATAATTTACATTGCCTACATCACCGGCAGCCTTACGAATTCCTCTTTCAATGGTATCATTGGGCATGTTGTTTGCCTTCGCCTTTGCAATTACGGTAGCCAGTTTAAAGTTATTGCTGGGATCGGGACCGCCTTCCTTTACGGCTACTGCGATTTCACGACCGATGATGGTAAAAACCTTACCCTTTGCAGCATCGTTCTTTTCCTTTTTATGCTTAATGTTTGCAAATTTAGAATGTCCTGACATTTTTTTCTCCTTTTCCTTCCTTCTTTTGTCAACCTTTATCTTAACATCATTTCTCCTGATGTTCAAGAATCAAATCCTGCGATTCCCCGTTCTCATCCGTTTTCGACTCTGCCAGTTTGGTTACCAGCACAAGGGTGATCATCTTTCGTTCCACTTTCAGAATTTTGAAATTGTAACCTTCATAATCCACGTCAAAATTCTCATCCGGTTCCGGTATCCGGTCCAGTCTGGAGATTAAAAATCCGTTTACAGTTTCAAAGGACTCATCCTCAAAGGGAATTCCAAAGCGCTCGGTCAGCTCCTCCAGGGGTGTTGTGCCGTCAATGATATACTGATCCGTTCCCTTTTCCTCTATATATTTTTTATCCTCATCGTATTCATCCATAATGTTTCCTACGATTTCCTCCAGGATATCCTCCATGGCAATCAGACCTCCGGTCTGACCGTACTCGTCCACCACAATCACCATCTGAAGCTTTTTCTTCTGCATTTCCTGGAAAATCTCGTCGATATTCCGGGTCATGGGCACGTAGCTTGCCTCACGCAAAAGACCATTCAGGTTTTTAATCGCCCTATCCCCTAAATCTCTGTTGGCATTCTGATAACGAATGACATCCTTAAAATGGAGAATTCCGATGATATTATCAATGTTTTCATCATATACAGGGCATCTGCTGTTGTTACCGTTCAGCATAAAGGCAGTAGTTTCATCCAGAGTCATATCCCCGTCAATGGCAATCATCTGATTTCTGTGGGTCATGATATCCTGGGCTTCCTTTTCCCCGTAGGAGAAAATATTGGATATCATTTGCGCCTCACTCTCCTCAATCAGGCCCTGTTCATGGCCCTCCTGAAGCATATTGATAATTTCTTCCTCCAGCTCGTCCCCGTCCTTGTCCTTATTCCGAACACCGAAAAGAAACATTAACCCGTCAACCGTGACGGAAATCAGACCGGTAAAGGGGCGTAACAAAAGGGTCAGATACCAGACCGGTGTAATGCAGGCGTTTGTCCAGCTCTTCGCATACTTTTCGCCCAGTCTTTTCGGCATCAGTACGCCGAAGCTTAACACTATGTACATCAGTGCCGCAAGCATGAGGAGCCCGAACATACCGGTTCCCCACAAATGAACAAAATAGGCACCCAGTGCCATATTCAAAGTGGAGGCAAGAAGCTGTACCGTATTGATATATCGGCTGGGCTCATCACTGATTCGTTTCAGTCGGATGGATTTCCGGTCCTTCCTTTCCTCAGCCATTTCATCCAGCTCGTTTTTGTTCAGTGCCCGGACTGCCGCACCGAAGCCGTAAAAAATATTATCTAATAGTAAAACTACAATAAAGAATATTATTCCGGCAGTAAGCCCACCATCATCCATAAATCCTTCGTCCTCATTTCGTATAATTGCAATGAATATACCATATTCTGCCGTTTTCCGTCAAGCTTCCCCTTTTCTTATGTATCCAGCTCCAGACTGATTTTCAACGCCCGATTTATCTTCTGCATGATTTCGTTATCCAGATGACACACCCGGTCCTTTAACCTCTTCTTGTCAATCGTCCGCAGCTGCTCCAATAAAACCACCGAATCCTTATCCATATCATAGATTCCGGCACTCAATTCGATATGAGTGGGCAATTTTGCCTTGTTCATTTTGCTGGTGATTGCGGCGCATATTACTGTCGGACTGTGTCTGTTCCCCACATCATTCTGCACGATTAATACAGGTCGTATTCCACCCTGCTCGGAACCGATGACAGGTCTTAAGTCAGCATAATATACATCTCCTCGTTTCATAAATCCTCCAAACGCTTCAATCTTTTCATCGTCTAGAGGTAGTATTGCCTCTTTATGGGTTTGTATACACAAAAACCCGCTTTTTTACAGGGTTTCCGGTTCTCTGTCCGTAGAAATCAGATGTCCGTCCTTAAAATAAAGTCTGGGGATTCGTTTGGAAAAGTCACAGACCAGTTCATAATTGAAGCGTCCGGATACTTCTCCCAAGTATTCTGCGGTGATGCTCTCCTCCCCGTCTCTGCCAAGCAGGGTGACCAAATCCCCTTCCCTTACACCCGCAATATCACTGACATCCACCATAAACTGGTCCATGCAGACTCTTCCCAGGATGGGGGCCTTCCTTCCATGAATCAGCACATAGCCCTTATTGGATAAGCTTCTGGGGTATCCGTCACCATACCCTAAGGGTATTGTTGCAACCCGCATGGTTTTGTCTGCCACGAAGGTTCCGCCGTAGCTCACTGCCTCCCCGGGAAATAAATCCTTTACAAACACCACATGACTGTACAGGGACATGGCCGGCCTCAGAGGTACAAGGTTCATATCCACTTCACCGGAGGGAGCCAGACCATACAGTGTAATTCCCGCACGTACCACATCCATGTTTGCGTCTTTTATTTCCAAAATACCTGCGCTGTTGGAGCAATGCTTTACCGGTATCTTTACCTGTAACGACTCCTCAATCATGCGGATGAAATCCCGGAATCGACCAAGCTGCTTCATTGCCCCTGTTTTATCATATTCATCCGCTTTGGCAAAGTGCGTAAAAATTCCTTCCAATTCCAAATATTCACAGGACAGAAGCTCACGCACAAAATCCAGGCCGCTTTCATCCGGGCGGATTCCGATCCGGCTCATTCCGGTATCCACCTTCACATGTACCTTAATCTTCTTTCCCACCTTTTCCGCCGCCTGATTCAAAAACGTCAGCATATCTCTCCGAAATACCGCGGGACGCACATCCAACTCTGCCAGATCCTCATAGCAATACGGAAAGGAATACCCCAGAATGAGCAAGGGCTTCTTTATTCCGTTCCGGCGTAATTCCACGGCTTCTTCAAAGGTTGCCACAGCAAAACCATACATAAAATCAAGAGGCTCCAAAACCTTTGCTATGGGCACACTTCCATGACCGTAACCATTGGTCTTAATGACACCGATCATTTTGGTGTTTTCGCTGATATTCCCCTTCATATTCTGCATATTCTCCACAATGGCATCCAGGTCCACCGCAAGAAACCCCCGGTCATATTTTTGCTCTACTTCCTGTAACTGTATCATAACCGTATCCTTCTTTCCGTCATTTTCTCATATATGATATCAAATCCGAAGCCATACATCCGTGTTCCCCAAGCTCTGATGTTGCCCGTTCTCCCAAGACACCGTGAATGGTAACACCCACACAGCCTGCCTCAAAAGCCTCTTTTCCCTGGGCCATAAGTCCGGCAATGATTCCGGTCAACACATCCCCACTCCCGGCAACCGCCATGCCACTGTTTCCACGGACATTCAAAAAGCACTTTCCTTCCTCCCTGCATACAAGTGTTCTGGCATCCTTTGCCACCACCACGGCATGCAGGCGCGCGGCAAGCCGCTTTGCATAAAAGAAGAACTGCTTCTTTAATTCCGCCATATCTTCCGGCCCGTCTTCCCATGCATTTAACAGACGATACAATTCACCGCAATGAGGAGTGAGCACAATCTGCCTTCCCTGCTCTCCCTGATTGGATAGAGTCTCGATTAATTTCCAATCGGAGGCCAATCCATTGATTCCGTCCGCATCGATCAGGAGAGGCTTATTGCCTTCGGAAATCATCTCGCGAAGAGCTTCTCCTGCCTCTTCCCCTGTAGATATCCCGGGGCCGATTACCAGAACATCCGCCCAGCCCATGCTTTCAATCAATCCTTCATAGGTTCCGTACATGGCATCCGGAATCGTCTCCTGAATAATCGCCCGATTCTCTTCACAGGAAATGATTTTCACCATGCCTGCCCCGATACGATAACAGGCCCGGCCGGACAAAACTGCAGCCCCGGCCATATTTTTACTGCCGCAAACCATCAATACCTTTCCAAAGGTTCCCTTGTTTCCCTCCGGAGCCCGTTGGGGAAGCGCATACTCTTCTTCTGCATCAAAAGTAAACAGCTCAGGTAGTTTTCCAAAAAAAGACCTTTTTGTAATACCTATCTCCCCTAAAATCACCTTTCCGGCATACTTGCACCCTGGGAAAAGAACCAGTCCTCTTTTGTAAAATCCGAAGGTCACTGTAGCATCTGCCTCAAAACAAGTGCCGAGTACTTCCCCCGTGGTTCCATGGATTCCGCTGGGAATATCCAGTGCACATTTATATCCCTGCAGCTGATTTGCTTCCGCAATTGCTTCCTGATAGTCTCCGGTTACCTCCCTGGACAAGCCCACCCCGAACAAGGCATCCACAACCACTCCGTAGCATTCCTTTGAAGGTCCGTCCACAAATCTCACCTCCGGATAATGCTCCAGTATGCTTCGTTGCCGGCTCCACATAGGAGTCCGGCGGGCAGCATTTCCCACTGTCTTGACTTCCACCAAATAGCCTTCCTCTGCCAGAAGTCTGGCCAGAGCCAGTCCATCCGCCCCGTTATTCCCGTAACCGGCCAGAACATAAGCAGTCCGGGGGGAAATACCGCTCTGTAAAATATGATCTCTGGCACACAAGGCCGCCCGCTCCATGAGAATTCCGGCATCCATGCCGATGGTCTCAATGGTATTGCGGTCGTATTCCTTCATTTCATCCGCGGATAAAAGATACTTCATACCCTTCCTCCAAATCAAAAGGACTGCCCCGGCAGCCCCTCTGTGTTTTTATTTTTCTGCAGACTTTGGATGCTTCTCCTGAGGATTGTAGGTCATGTCAAACAAATCCAGCACTTCTGCTCCAAAGATATCCTGCATATATGAATAGATTTCATGGTTTTTCTGTTCCATTTCCTGCTTTCGAATCAACCGCTTCTTTAATTCAATCCGGATATCGGTTACCCATTTTTCAATTTCCTCAATTCCTGCGGTATTCTCCTGAATACTTTCATAGCAATAGGCCATGGTCTCCAGCATGAGCTCATGATTCACACGTTGAATCTCTGCGGGATAATCCAACAGGGAATCCTTCAAATCATCCATCTTCTGATTACACTGTTCAATCAGTTCCTTATTTTTGGCAATCTGTTGTTCCAGCTCCGGACGCAACTCTGCCTCATCTACCATGGGCACAATCTCATCCATCAGCTTTTTTTTAACCTTCTTCAAATCCTTTATTTGGGAATTGATTTTCCCCTGGGCACGCAGCAGTTCATTCAGGCGATTCTCGTCCTCCCGCACCGCTTTCCTCCCCAGCTCATCCAACAGGCGATACCATTTGCTGTCCAGGGTAAGCACCGGAACACGCTTCCCCTCCAAAGCCTTCGAAAAAACCTCAACCTTCTTTTCCAGGTTTCTACCCATATGCACCTCTCCGCAATCAAATTACCCCTGATTCTTTTCCTTGGAAAACTTCGTGATATTATAGGACAGCTTCATCAGGCTGTCAGACAAATGAACATTTTCTACCTGAATCCCTTCCGGAAGGCTCAAATCCACATGGGCAAAATTCCAGATGGCACGGATTCCGTTGTTGACCAATCGGTCTGCCACCGCAATGGCACCTGTCTTGGGAATGGTCAATACCGCAATCTCAATGTCATTTTCATGGATAAACTGTTCCAGCTCTTCCATGGGTTTCACGCAAACCCCCCGCACACTTGTACCCACCAGATCCGGGTTCTCATCAAAAATACCCTTAAACAGAAAGCCTCTCCGTTCGAAATTTAAGTAATTCCCCAAAGCTCTTCCCAGATTTCCGGCTCCCACAATAATGAAGCTGTGTGTCTGGTTCAATCCCAGAATCTTTGCAATTTCATGGTAAAGATAATCCACATTATATCCGTATCCCTGTTGTCCGAACCCACCGAAATTATTAAAATCCTGACGAATCTGGGATGCAGTCACATGCATCAGCTCGCTTAGCTCCTGGGACGAAATCCGTTCCACACCTTCATCCCTAAGCTCCCCTAAATAGCGAAAATATCTGGGCAGACGGCTAATCACCGCCTGGGATATCTCCTTGTCCTCCATGATAGTTCCTCACTTTACTCTGTACATATCATTAAGATATTAGCACAACATTTTTAAAACTTCAACGCACGTTTAAAATACTGCCCCCTCATTGTTCCAGTCCAATCCAGGCAACAACAATTGCACCGGGGCCTACATGGGTGCCGATGGTGCCTCCAACCGTGGATATGGGCAGGTCATCGGTTTTTTCCTCCCACAGTGCGGCATTGTCCCGGATATACTTCTGTAACAGGTCATCATTCAGGCCGGTATATCCAAGGAAATAGGGCATATCAAAATCCACACCGCCGGAGTTATGAATTGCTTCTACAATCAGATTGTTGGCCTGCTTTGAGCCGCGGGCCTTCCCCAGAATTTCCACAGCGCCGTCCTTAACCGTTACCACCGGACGTATGGAAAGCACATTCCCTGCAAACGCAGCAGCCTTGGAAATCCGTCCGCCCTTTTTCAGATATTCCAGAGTATCCAGAAGACCTACCACACGGATTCTCTTCTTAATGGAATCCAGCTCTTTTACAACCTCCTCCGGTGTTTTACCCATATGAAGCAGACGGTTGGCATATTCCACCAGCATATGCTCTCCCACCGTAACATTTTCACTATCCACAGGGAATACCTTCCCCGGATACTCAGAGGCAGCAAGCACCGCACTTTGATAGGTTCCGGATAATTTGGAGGACATGGTGATCACAAGAACCGCATCCGCTGTTTTCAGGGCCTCCTCCATTGCCTCTCCAAACTCATAGGGTGATATCTGGCTGGTCACCGGTAACTCCTCCGACTCTACCAGCAGCTCGTAAAATCTCCTATGGCTGAGATTGACACCGTCCTTATACTCCCTGTCTCCAAAGGTAATAGTCATGGGAAGAACCCTGACATTTTCATATAAGTCCGGTGCAATATCAGATGCGGAATCTGTGATAATCATTGTTTTCATTTTTTCTTCCTCACTCATTTTCATTGCAAAACTGTCACTGCAGAATCAGGTATCTATTCAGAACCTCATTCGCAGAATCGCTGATTTGCATGGCTCTGAATAGATACAAAAATCTTATACTTTCTTCTCCACTTTGTCAATTCATAGCATTCACATTACATGCATTTTCAAAATCAGCCGGATAACACATAACGGAAGAAAACACCCCGGCGGCATTGATTTATTTCGCAAAACTGAGTATAATAAGCACATGGCATAAAAGAAAAGATTTTGGAAGTATTGATTGAGGATATCGATATCACATTGACCTGCACATCATGCCCTCTCAAAAACAAATTAAAAAAGGAGTGTGTACTTGACATTGCTCTTAAGGAGGATTCATTTTGAAGTTATTAGTTATTTTTACCGGTGGTACCATTGGCTGTACCGTAAAAAACGGATATATTTCCACAGATAATACCACCACCTATCAATTACTCGATTTATACCGAAAGAAAACCTCCAGACAGGATGTTTGCATAGACTCTGTGGAGCCCTATACCCTTTTGAGTGAAAATCTTACCGGAGACTATATCAGGGCATTGGGAGAATGCTTACGAAGTAATCTTTCCAAGGAATATGATGGTATCATTATCACCCATGGCACCGATACCATCCAGTATTCCGCTGCTGCGCTCTCCTACGCCTTCCCCGGGCTTACACTTCCGGTGCTTCTGGTTTCCAGCAATCTGGTCCTGGATGATGAGAATGCAAACGGCGTTCCAAATTTTGATGCAGCCGTAGAGTTTATTGCCGCCGGAGCAGGAAACGGAGTTTTCGTCCCCTACCGGAATAATGACGGCGTACTTTACATTCATCAGGGAAACAGGCTACTGCCCCATCTTCCCTATTGCGATGATTTGGTCAGTATGGAATATGAGTATTATGCAATCTTCCGGGATGGTATCATACAAAAGAATCCTGCTTTTCGGGCAGCACCCTCAACTGGCACTTCCCGCGCTCTTCCTCTTCCGGCTACCTGGAATTCCCAGGTCAGGCGTGTGTTCCCTTATCCCGGTATGGAATATCCTTCCCTCTCACGGGATGTGAAGGCAGTCCTTCTGGATACCTATCATTCCGGTACCCTCTGCAGTATTTCCCCGGATATGACCAGGTTTTACGCAGAAGCCTACGGGGAAAAGATTCCGGTATTCCTCACCGGCTCTCAGAATGGTCTGGACTATGAAAGTGTGAAGGAATGGAAAAAGGCTCACGTCATTACTCTTCCACCTGCCTCTCCCATCGCAATGTATATCAAGCTTTGGATGACCGGCATGGAATCAACTGATCCGAAAGAAATGGAAACGATTATGAATACTCCCATCGCCGGAGATTTTATGGCATAAGAAAAAGGACGCAGCCGCGTCCTTTTTCATTATCTTCTATTACAGAAGCGTATCCAGTGTCTCTCTGATTGCCTTAATGAAATCCAGGCTATTTAAAATCACAGGATTCTCACAGGTGGAAATCAAAGACAAACTCTTAGTCATCTTGCCGTCTTCTACCGTTTTGATACAAGCCTGCTCCAGCTTATCTGCGAATGCCATGAGCTCAGGAATGTTATCCAGTTCGCCACGCTTTCTCAATGCGCCGGTCCATGCAAAGATGGTTGCAATAGAGTTGGTGGAGGTCTCCTCACCCTTCAGATGCTTGTAGTAATGACGTTGTACGGTACCATGAGCAGCCTCGTACTCATATACGCCATTGGGGCTGACCAGCACGGAGGTCATCATGGAAAGGTCACCGTAAGCAGTAGCCACCATATCGGACATTACATCACCATCGTAGTTCTTACATGCCCAGATGAAACCACCCTCAGAACGGATGACACGTGCAACCGCATCATCAATCAGGGTATAGAAATATTCAATCCCCAGGGCCTCGAATTTCTCCTTATACTCTGCATCATAAATCTCCTGGAAAATATCCTTGAAATTATGGTCGTATTTCTTGGAAATGGTATCCTTGGTAGCAAACCACAAATCCTGCTTTGTATCTACCGCGTAGCCAAAGCATGCTCTTGCAAAGCTTGCGATGGACTTATCGGTATTGTGGATGCCCTGAATGATACCGGAACCGGTAAAGTTGTGAATCAGCTCACGGGTTTCGGTTCCGTCCTCCGCGGTGAAGACCAGCTCGGCTTTTCCTGCGCCGGGAACCTTAATCTCGGTATTTTTATAAACATCACCATAGGCATGACGGGCGATGGTAATGGGCTTCTTCCAGTTGGATACATAGGGAACAATACCCTTCACCAGAATAGGTGCACGGAATACGGTTCCGTCCAGAATGGCACGAATGGTACCATTGGGACTCTTCCACATTTCCTTCAGATTATACTCTGCCATTCTGGCTGCATTCGGTGTGATGGTAGCACACTTTACGGCAACACCATACTTCAGGGTTGCATTTGCACTGTCAACGGTTACCTGGTCATTGGTCTCATTCCGATATTCCAGACCAAGGTCGTAATATTCGGTCTTTAAGTCAATATAAGGACAAAT
>CALYSH010000018.1 GCA_945485625.1 uncultured Lachnospiraceae bacterium
CCGGCCAGGCAGTAAATATCCGTGTGTTATGTTTATGCTAGTGTGAAGGATTTCATGCTGGGATATCCATCACCCACATAGGTGAAATACAGGGCATGAACACCATCCGGCAGGTTGATGTGGGAGGTATAGGTTTCCCATACGTTGCTGTATTGGATGGCGATGGTCGCAAGGCACTCTCCGCCAAGCTCGGTTCTGACCTCGAAATTGCCGCTGCCGTAGCCTCTTGCGGTGATGCTGATTTTGGTTACACCCTTGCAGTCAAAATACTTGAAGCCTGCAGTGGAGGATTTCATCAGGTTCCCGATGTAGCCTGTTTCCTCGTCTCCGTCACGGCCGTCCTGCATTACCTTGGGGAAGCGGTCTCCCCCAATGTACATGCTGGGGGTATCGGTGAAAAGATTACATGCCAGATAAGCAGGATATTCTCCTTTCCCTTCCAAAGGGCCTCCATTTAAGCCGCAGGAGGTAAGCTCTGCCTGTGGAATGGAGCCGTCGGAAAGGATCCGGATTTCCTCCGCACAGCCCTGTCTGGAATACCAGGTGCCGTTGGTCTGGCGATGATAGAAGATGTACCATTTTTCCCCAATCTGAACGATGCTTCCGTGATTGTTTCCGCCGTAAGCCGCAGGCATATCTGCCGGCTTGTAGGTGTCGATGTGCATATCGCAGTTGCTTACAATGACGCCTCTGTAAACAAAGTCCCTGGTCGGGTTCTTGCTGGTGGCATAGCAAAGCTCATGCATCACGGTGGAAGAGTAAATAAAGTAATAGGTATCATCTATCTTGCGAATGGAAGGTGCCTCAAAGAAGGCATGTCCCTCAAAACCGGTTCCTGCCTCGTACTCCACTCCGGGCGCCACAAACACGGGAGCCTCTTGAATGGTCAGCATATCCGGTCCCAGCACGGTACACATAGCCCCATGTCTGGACTTATCCCCTCTTCCGCAGAAGCCGGTATATAAATACGTAGTATTTCCTTCGGTCAATACGCCGGGATCAAACTGGGGTTCATCCCCGGGTCGTTCTCCCAGACGGGTACCGTCCTCATAGTGTACATATCCGTAAAATTCATATTTCCCCGCAGGGCTGTCGCACACTGCCACCGACACTACGGAAACCTTATCCAGTACATAGTACAGATAATATCTGCCATCCGGACCCACAGTCACATCCGGTGCATACAGACACATCTTTCCCTCTTTGTTTAAGGGGTCGGTATTTCTGGGATAAATCACTCCCTCATATCTCCAGTTGCCCAGGTCATCCACCGGAGCAGACCAGCAAACATAATCTCCCATACAGAATACATAACCGTTATAAAAATCGTGGGAACCGTACACGTACACACGGTCACCGAACACATAGGGCTCTCCGTCGGGAATATACTCCCAGGAGGGCAGATATGGATTAAATGCCTGTTTCTTCACAATGATACCTCCGTTATTTTGTTAATCATTTCTCGCAGACCCCTGCAGGCGCAATCTTACCCCCGGTATCACCATTACACAATGTACCGGAAATCCGAGAAGGATGCGCTGCCGCCGGCTTCCCTTGTGGAGTATACACACAGTCCGAATCTTGCGCCGGTGAAGTGGTCTAAGCGGAAGGCCAGCTTCTGTACCGGGCCCAGCTGCCGGAACGTCTCTCCGTCAAAGTAGGAGTATCTTGCCTCATCTCTCATGTATGCAAAATCTGCATCCAGACGGAGACGAACGGTGGATCCGGAGACTGCCACCCGGGCCTGCTCCTCATCATTTACATGCATTACCACCCAGAGCTTTCCTTCCTGTCTGGTAAGTCCAATCATGCCGTAGCCGCCCTGCAGAACGCAGAGTCCTGCATAATCCCCATCCTTCAGAGCTTCCCCGTTTAAGGTGACCTCCCCTGCGCAGTGAGGATAGTGCATTCTCTGGGTCAGGGTGTTCTTCGCCTGGGTCAGCTTACCGGTTACCTTATCGGTAGTTACGGTCCAGATGCCCTGTACCTTGTCATGGGCAATCAATGCTTCATCGGGTTCATGATTAAACTGCCACTGGCTCTTTAATTCTCCCTTGAAATCATCGCTGTGATACAAGGATGCATATTCATAATCCGGTCTGGTACTCTTCGTGGCAATCATCACCGGAAGTTTGCCGTGAACGCCAAGTACCGGTTTATCCTCCTCAAAGTGCATGGGAACCAGGATGGGCATTCTGCCTACCGCACCGCTGTCCTGGAACAGCATGGCATACCAGTCTCCGTCAGGCGTATCCACGATACCGCCCTGGGCAATGCCCTGTCCGCAATAACCCCTGTCATCATTAAATACATCCCCTCCTACAAACTGGCCATCGATGGAATCAGCCACAAAGCAGCTCTCCACCCTTCTCCAGTGAGTGGCCAGAGAGTGAATAAAGAACAGGTAATACTTGCCGTTTATCTTATAGAAATGGCTACCCTCATAACCAAGCAGGGCTTCCTTGGTATCCTCCACTGCCAGTCGGTGCAGACCGCCCTCTAAGGGACCGCTTAAATCCGGCTTCAGCTCGGTAATATAAATCTGGCGGTTTCCGTAGGCAATAAAGATTCTGCCGTCGTCGTCAAACAGCAGGGAAGAATCATGGTAGAAGCCGTCAATGTTGCTCTTCTTCCAGGGTCCCTCCACATCCTTTGCGGTATACAGGTAGGTCTTGTGGGTATCGTTTGCCACAAAGACCACATAGAACATTCCGTTGTGGTAACGAAGGCTGGCAGCCCACATACCCTTTCCGTAAATGTTCTCCTCCCCCTCCAGGCGCTGTGCCGGGGTGGAATCCAGCTTATCGTACACGTAAGCTGCATGCTCCCAGTGAATCAGGTCGTAGGAGCGCAAAATCTCGCAGCCCGGCATGAAATGCATGCTGGTGCTTACCATGTAATAGGTATCCTCCACACGAATCACATCCGCATCCGGATAATCCATGGCGGTAATAGGGTTTACATCCTCATACTGCATCACATGGTTGTAATCATAGCCCCTATCCGGAGTAAGCGGTGCCGGCTTGGCGCTAAAATAAACCACTGCATGCTCCTCCATGGGTATGGTAAGCTTCAGCCCTCCGGCATCCACCCTCTGACGCTCCGAGGATACTGCAGGGTAGGCTGCCATCTGCAGCTGCCTGGTCTGTGCCCTGGAAGGATTTGCAGGCTCACCCATGTCATGCCATACCTTCAGGGGATTACAGGTCTTCTCATCCACCCGCTCATATTCAATGAAATACTCGCCGGGCACTGTCTCCAGACAGATCTCCAGGTCCAGGGTATTTCCGGCACGTTTTCTGGTGTTATTCCAGGTCACACCCCGGAATTCCCCATCCGCAGTCCTGATAATGACACAGTTGTCATCTTTGTAAACACAGCTGCATTCCTTTTCCTTCAGCTTTTTAAAGAAAGCAAAGCTCCAGAAGGTAGGCTTGGGAATACAGCCGTTTGCCACCAGTCCGAATCCACCGTGGAAGGGCGTAAAAGGCACGCCCTGTTCCTCAAAGATGTCACCGAAGGTCCAATAAGAATAGGATTCGTTTCCATCTCCCAGCCGGGACAGCTGCTTTGCAATGTATGCCGCATTTTGATTGGTATCATGTAATGGACAGTTGGGTATGTAGGAGGTGTTAAACTCGGTAATGTGTATCTCCAGGCCCTTGTATTCCGGATATGCGTCAATGATATCTCTGGTCGTTTTCAGGTTTGCAAAGCCCTCTTCCTCATCCATCAGCTCTGCATAGCCGTAATGTCCCACCCGCTCCGGAAAATCTGTGGTGTAATGATGTCTGGTGACGAAATCCAGGGGGATCTTTTCCTCATGGCAGAACTTCATAAATGCGGAAATCCACTTTTCATCCGTACCGCCGCACACGGCAGGTCCGCCCACACGGAATCTCTCATCCACCTCCTTGATCGCATCAAAGCTGTGACGGAACAGTTTAAAATATTCCTCCATATCCGCATGCTCCCAGAAGCCGGGGAGGTTTGGCTCGTTCCAGACCTCAATGGGCCAGGTCAGCACCTCCTCTTTCCCATAGCGGTCCATCAGGTGACGAAGGAGTGCCTGAATCATCCGCTGCCAGTCCTTATAATCCTTGGGCGGTGTGGTATTTCCCTTCCAATAAAAAATAGTCTGGGTACCGCTTGCCATCTTCTCCGGCATGAAGCCAAGCTCCAGAAAGGGAGTCAGCCCCAGTTCCAGATAACCATCCATTACCAGGTCCAGATAGGTGTAATTGTATTCTACAATTCGTTCCCCGTTCTCTTCTCTTTCCTGGTAGATGGCCATATCGTCGGTAAACAGTCCATGACCACGTATATGCTTAAAGCCGATGTATTCCTGCACCAGCTTCAGCTGTTCCATATATTCCTTCTGCAGTGCCAGTCCCATACGACCGGTACCTACGCAGAAGTCCACCTGATTATGAAAGGAGGCTGTGTCCCCCTTCTTCACCATAATATTTCTTTTCATATCGTTTCCTCCTACATTAAGTGATTGAAGCTCCTGATGCCTCGAAATGTTCCGGTTCATGGTCGGGAGTGATGAAATACCGGGGTGTGGTTGCAGGCCGCGAAGCCAAGTTGCTCTAAGCACTGACAAAGCAGCGAAGTACATTCACAAAAATCCGAAACTCGCTACGCTCAAACAGTCGGATTTTTGTTCATAAGGCTTCTTTGTCACTGCTAAGTGCAACTAAGGCTCCGCTCTATGACAACCGCACCCCGGTATTTCATCGCTCCCGACTTTGACCCCTGACTGTGTGAAACATAATTGTTTGTTTAAGTTACCCTCCGCCGCCCCGGGGGACGAAACCGTTTCCGGAAGACATGACACGGCTTTCGTCGCATCGCAGTGCTCGGCAGCGACTGCGGAGCGCATGTCTGAGTCCGAAGGACGAGTTCGCGACGCAGGCGCAAACATGCCGAGTGCGAGATGCAGAAAACGTGTCGTCGATGGAAACGGTTCGTCCCCCGGGGGCGCGTCGGAAATCATTCAGAGCTTATTTTTCAAAGCTCCAGTCGGCGATTTCATAGCCTTCTCCGTAGAATACGAAGAACAGATCGGTTACCCCGGTCACTTCCCCTGTAAGCTCCGCGGTAAATGTAGTGAAGTCTGCCTTCCCCTCCGTGATGGGAAGATATCCGATGACATCACCGGTGAGACGTCCCACCTTCACCTGGATGACACCATCCCCACTGCCGCCGCGTACACTTGCAGAAATGGTCTTGGGAGCGGTCTCACCGAAATCCACGCCTTCGATCTTTACATAGTCACCGGTATTGACAACCTTCAGGGCAAAGGTTCCGCTTCCGATCTTCTCTGTTTCCGCATCGGCGGGTACGGTGTTAGCACCTGCCATGGAGGATACACAGGTAGCGTTAACCTTCTCATACGGATTGATGTACTTCAGCTGCTCTCTGCCCTCCTGCTTATGAGGAATCCTTCCGATGGTACCGTCCTCACCCATCCGGAACTGAACCACATGGGTACAACGATAATTGTGCAACACGCCCATATTCTTCTCCATCAGTCTGGAATGATAGGTAATATACCAGTTCCCTTTGAAGCTGAAAACTGCGTGATGGTTATTGCCATACTCTCCGCAAAGCTGACCGGGATTGGAAAGAATGGTCTCCTTGAAGGTGAAGGGTCCCATGGGGCTCTTGCTCTCCAGGCTTACGATTTCTGCGTTTTTGAAGCCATACTTTGCGGTACCGGCTTCATCTACCTGCCAGTTGCTGCAGTAGGTATAATAATAGGTATCGTTTACCTTATGGATACCGGAATCCTCAAACAGATAAGGAACATCCAATGCCACAGGCTCTCCCTTTAAGCTCATCATGTCATCCCCAAGCTCAGCTACTCTGCCGGTACCGGGGTCGGAGATTCGATCCTGTGGTACACCGCCGCCAAAGTAAATGTATGCTCTTCCGTCATCATCTACTAAAACGGCAGGGTCAAAGAGCCAGAGAACATTGCCGCAGTTGGGCATATCCCTGCGAATCAAGCCCTTGCCCAGCTCATCCACGAAGGGACCGGTGGGGCTGTCGGAGGTCACTACACCGATTCCTCCGCCGCCATCCGCAAAGTATAAGAAGAATTTATCCTTCCCGTCGATGTTCTTCCATGCGGCAGCAGGGGCCCAGGAATTCTTAGCCCACTTTGCAGCACCGTTGGGACCTGCAATCTGAATCTGTCCATGATCCGTAAAGTTGATCATATCATCGGTGGATACCACGGAGATGGTACGACAGTTGGAATAATCATTTTCCTTTACATTTCCTTCTGCATCATACATAAATGCATCCTGTGTCATGTAAAAGTACACCCTGTCCCCGTATACCATGGCATAGGGATCCGCACCGAAGCGCTGGGTCATGATGGGGTTCTGTTCAAAAAGGCTTTTGTAGTTCGGGGAAAGCTTCAAACCCTGAAATAATTCATCGTAATTTTTAACCATGTCTTGATTATCCTCCTCACTGGTTTCTGATACATCGGAACCGGATTCGTATTGTTCCGGCGTTTGATTGTTGCCTCCCGGTGTCGCCCCCGAAGAACAGGCTGTCAGTCCTACCGCAGACCACACAAAAAGGCCAAAAAGAATTTTTTTCGCTTGACACATCATTTTCACCTCTTATGGTCTATGCTATCCTTTTTGGCCGATTTTTTCAATGATAATTATTCAGTTGTAATTGATTTTTTCTCAGATTTTTACTTTTAAGCAGCGAATGGCATTTAACACTGCTATCACCATAACCCCCACGTCCGCAAAAATTGCCATCCACATATTTGCCAAGCCAAACGCTCCCAAAACCAGGCATAGCGCTTTCACTGCCAACGCAAATACAATGTTTTCATAGACAATGCGCAGACACTTTCTGGCAATCTTCATGGTCAATGCAATCCGCATGGGGTTATCATCCATCAGCACAATATCTGCCGCTTCGATTGCCGCATCGGAACCCAGCGCCCCCATGGCAATACCGATATCTGCCCGGGAAAGCACCGGGGCATCATTGATTCCATCCCCTACAAATGCCAGGTTTTCCCCGGGGTTCTTTTCTGCCAGAAGCTTCTCCACCCAGTCTACCTTGTCACCGGGCAGAAGCTCACTCTCCACCTGATCCACGCCCAGTTCCTCTGCCACATAGCGAGCAACCAAGGCATTATCCCCGGTGAGAATCACGGTCCTTCGCACGCCTGCCGCCCTCAGTCCGGCAATGGCCTCTGCGGCCTCCTTCTTCACCACATCGGAAATGATAAGATATCCTGCATACCCTCCATGGATTGCCACATGTACCACCGTACCGATTTCCGAGGGCTCCGGGAAGGATATATTCAGGCTTTTCATAAGCTTGCCGTTGCCTGCATGTACCCGAACGCCGTCTACCAGTGCGGTGACGCCATGTCCGCTGATTTCCTCCGCCTCTGTCACTCTCGCAGGCAAAAGCTCCTTTGCGTAGGCTTCCTTCAGGCTCTTACTGATGGGATGACTGCTAAAGCACTCCGCGTAAGCGGCATACTCCAGTAAGGTATCCTTCGTCCAGCCTGCTTCCGGGTATACCCCGGTTACACGGAACACACCCTCGGTCAGGGTACCCGTTTTATCGAACACCACAATCCCGGTCTTTGCCATGGCCTCCAGATAATTGGAGCCCTTCACCAGAATACCGCAGGCACTTGCACCGCCGATTCCGCCAAAAAAGCTTAAGGGAATGGAAATCACCAACGCACAGGGGCAGCTGATAACCAGGAAGGTCAGGGCCCGGATGATCCAGGTAGCAAAGCTCGCCTCCATACCAAGCATCAGCCGGATAACCGGAGGCAGGATGGCCAGGGCCAGGGCACCGTAACAGACTGCCGGGGTGTAATACTTTGCAAATTTACTGATAAAGGCCTCGGATCTGGATTTCTTCATGCTGGAATTTTCCACCAGCTCCAGAATCTTGGACACCGTGGATTCCCCGAATTCCTTTGTAGTCCGAAGCCTGATTACTCCGGAGAGATTCACACAGCCACTGATGATTTCATCTCCGCACTTGGCACTTCTGGGAAGACTTTCACCGGTCAGCGCACTGGTATTTAAGGTCGTAGTTCCCTCTTCCACAATACCGTCGATGGGCACCTTTTCCCCGGGGCGGACTACAATCACCGTACCGATTTCCACCTCATCCGGGTCTACCTGTACCAAATTGCCTTCCTCATCCTCCACATTGGCGTAGTCCGGACGAATATCCATAAGCGCAGAAATATTCTTTCGGCTCTTCCCCACCGCTACCGCCTGGAATAATTCACCAATCTGGTAAAACAGCATAACTGCCACACCCTCTGCGAATTCCCCCTGACCGCCGGTCAGCTCCTCATACAGCCCCAAAGCCATGGCTCCCACGGTAGCCACCGCCATCAGGAAGTTTTCGTCAAACACCTCTCCGTTCAGGATCCCCTTCACGGCCTTTCTCAGGATGTCATATCCGATAATGCCATAGGGAATCAGGTATAACACCAAGGCAAGGATTCCTTTCACCGGTACAAAGTGCAATATCACCAGCAGCACCGCAGCTGCAATAATCCGGTACAATACTTTTTTCTGTTTCTTTGTCATGCCGAACCTCACATTAGTCCACGTAAATCACGCAGTCATCCTCCACCTTTTTACAAGCCTTTACAACCTGTTCCATAACCGTTTTCGCATCGCTTCCTTCCGCAAACTCCACCTTCATCTTCTGGGTCATGAAGCTCACGGTGGCATCGGTTACACCCTCCACCTTTTTTGCTGTTTCTTCCATCTTCAATGCACAGTTTGCGCAGTCCACTTCAATCTTATAAGTTTTCTTCATAGAGCCCTCCGCCTTTCATTTTTACATATGAACGATTGTTCATATGTTTATTTTACCATAGTTCCTGAAAAAGTCAAGAAGAATAATAAGCGAAAGTGAAATCCATATATGGACTCTCAAACACTTCCTGTGCATCAACAAGACAAGGAATTCATTCCGTCCGCTATAAAAACAACTGCCAAATGAGATACAAAAGCAATAAATGTACCGGATAAAATCCATAACATACGTACTGAAATGCCTTGGAATGATATCCCTGTCTGCCGCAATAAAGCCAGATAGGAATCAGGGCAAGCAGTGCAAATCCCTGCTGTACGATGTCCAGTTCAAAGCCGCCAATCTGCACAGGATAATAGTATCCTCCCAGAATTTCCATGTTTATATAGTACAAGCATGCAAACTGCCCCGGAAAGCACCACCATTTTCTCCCCCGAAAGAAATAAAATACCATCACAGTCAGGACACCGGGGCCGAAATAATCCACCATGGCAAGCGTCCCCAGTGCCAAATCAAAAACCACAACCAAAAAACCAACCAGCCCGGTCAGCCACCACTTTTTCTTTCCTTTCACCTTTTCTATAATGGCAATGGAAAGCAGAGCAATCAGAAACGTCCAGAGAACATTCTGATGAAGAGGATAAATAACAGAGCTGCCGTAGAGAAGATTAAACGGAACTTCTGATAACAGGGCAAAAATCAGCATTCGTCCCATATATTTCTTCAAATCAGAAGTATGGAAATACCCTTCCACAATCAGAAAAGCAAAGATGGGAAAGGCCACTCTGCCGATACAGGTCAGCCACTCCTGCGCCGGGAATAATGTCGCCCATAAGTGGTCGCAGAGCATAAGAGCCATTGCCAACACATGTAATCCAAAGGAACTGATACCTTCACATTTCTTTCTCGTCATAAAAACCCCCTTCCATATGGCTATCAACACATATTGTACCACGATTCCGGGGAAATACCAAGATTTCAACCTCTTCCAAAAAAAACCAAAATCTCTTTGCTTTCCTATGGTAACGTGGTACAATGTACAAAACACGATAATGATAGGTACGTTGAAATACATTATATATTCCCGGAGGAATCCTTATGAGCAACAAGAGAAACAAGAAACAACACTCCGTTCCGACACAGAGCAAAAAAAACACAAATACAACGTCTGAAGGGAAAGCAACGGAAAAGAAACCGGAAAGCACAGACACTGTGAAGGTTGATGCCAAGGCGGAAGCTTCACCGGAAGAAGGCGGCAGAAGGCTTTCCGCAAACACCCTTGTCCTGTCTATCCTCGGTGTAGTCATCGCAATTTTATTATTTGCACTGATTTGGGTCATTGCAGAGAACAACCGTCTGAGGAAAAGCACCCCGGTTGACAATCCCACAAAGCAATCCGAAGAAATAATTCCCGGCACACACGAAAGTTCGGAATCCACCGGCGCTCCAGAAGAATCTGCCGAAAGCACCGGGGCGTCCCTGGAGTCCGTTTCCTCCGGAACGGAGGAACCCAACCCTACGCCAAACCCGGATTCTGCAGAGAATCAAAAGCCCACAGAGGATTCCATGCCCACAGAAGCTACGAAGCCCTCTGAAACTCCGAAGCCTGCCGAAACGCAAGAACCTTCTGAGACCCCAAAGCCCTCTGAAACCCCGAAGCCTGCCGAGGCTACCGGAAACGAGTCCGGCGGCTATGTCCTCACCTTTTCCAGTCCCAACTCCTGGGAAAGCGGAGATTTAAAAATGTGTACGGCTGAAATGAGTATCACCAACAATACAGGCAAAGCAATTAACAGCTGGACCCTGGTGCTGGAAATCGAAGGTCTATCCAGTATAGAGGGTTGGAACGGCACCTACACCATGGAAGGAAACCGATTAACCATCACCAATGCAGACCATAACGGAGCCATTGCTCCCGGAGGGCAGGTTTATACCGGTTGTAATATCGGTGCCACCAAAACACCCTCCATTCAGTCCGCTACCTTAAACGGTGCTGCTGTCACCGTCAAGAACGGTACCGTAAACCAGAACGACCAGAATCAGCAGAACCAGAACAACAACCAGAGTCAGAATAACAACCAGAATAACAATTCCCAGGGGAATACCCAGACTCCTCCCATGGATGTAACCGCCACCTTAGAGCGCGCAGAGAACGCTGTTCAGGGGGATGACTGGCTCCACACCGACGGAAATAAAATCCTGGATAAGGACGGCAAGCAGGTCTGGCTCACCGGCGTCAACTGGTTTGGCTACAATACCGGAACCAACACCTTCGACGGTCTGTGGAACAGCCAGTTAGAGCCCACCGTCAAGGCCATTGCGGACCATGGCTTCAACCTGATTCGAGTTCCCATCTCTGCCCAGCTTATCAACCAGTGGGCTGCCGGAGAATATCCCAGAGCCAACTATAACAACGCCTACAACACCGCTTTGAATGATAAGAACTCTCTGGAAATCTTTGATTATTTCCTGACCCTTGCGGAAGGCTGCGGTCTGAAGGTGATGCCGGATATCCACAGTGCGGAAACCGATGCCTCCGGACACAATGTAAATCTCTGGTACACCTCCAGGGTGAGCACGGAGCAGTACTACTCCGCCCTGGAATGGATGGCAAAGCGCTACAAGGACAACGACACCATCATTGCCTTCGACTTAAAGAACGAGCCCCACGGCAAGCCCAACGAGGGAAAAAATGCAGCCATCTGGAATGATTCCAAGGATGCTAACAACTGGAAATATGTGGCTGAAACAGCTGCCGCAAAGGTTCTTGCCCAGAATCCCAACCTGCTCATTCTGGTAGAGGGTACCGAGATTTATCCCAAGAACAACAAGGGAGATTTCTCCTCCACTAATTCCGCCGACTACTACTTTAACTGGTGGGGCGGAAACCTGCGTGGCGTAAAGGATTTCCCCATTGATTTGGGCAAATATCAGGACAAGCTGGTATATTCGCCCCACGACTACGGCCCAACCGTATATAAGCAGCCCTGGTTTGAGGGAGCCTACACCTATGAAAGCCTGATGAAGGATTGCTGGCAGGATAACTGGCTCTTCATTCAGAAGGACAATATCGCACCCTTACTGATTGGCGAGTGGGGCGGCTTCATGAAAGAGCCCAACCTGACCTGGATGACCTATATGCGTCAGCTCATCAAGACCTACCACTTAAATCACACCTTCTGGTGCTTAAACGCTAACTCCGGCGACACCGGCGGCCTCCTCCTGGATGATTTCACCACCTGGGATACCGAAAAGTACAACTTCGTAAAAGAGGTACTGTGGCAGGAGGACGGCAAATTTGTCGGTCTGGACCACGCCATTCCCCTTGGTGATAATGGTATCACCACGAAGGATGCAAAAGGCTTAAAGTAAATAAGCATTCAAAAAGGGGCATTCCTTGCGGTATGCCCCTTTTCTTACTCTCCTTTTCTCTTGGAGACCCTGCCGAAAACATCTTTGCAACCATTATTGCTCATCCAGATACAGATTTACCCGCCTCTGTATAATATCGATCACTTGATCAATGCTTTTGTCAGACTGGAAGAAACCATCTGCCTCTTCCATAATAATATCAAATATAACTTCGGAGGACTGGTCGGGAACCGCACTATCCAGGAAAGCTTCATATTCCTTTAAATATGGCTCCTCCTCATCCGTTGCAGCGATTATGATATCCTTCCGTACACTGATTCCTTTTTCAATCTCGCTTTGGCATTTCTCACCAAACAGATATTCCAGTAATCTGCGCACCTCCGGTTTATCCTTAGCCGCCTGATTTATGACTAAGATACCTCCGTCCACCGTACTGATGTAATTACCGCAGCCGCCATAGTTCGGATATCCCACTAAATTTCCTTTTTCTCCTAAGTATTTTTTTACCCGATAATAATCCTGTAAGGAATAAACATAATAAGGAACTCCCAAATATCCTTCCTGCGCCACGATATCCCAATAGCTTCCCTCTACAGTAGTCAGATTGGTTTTTTCTTTTACACAAGACAAAATATTACGAAATTCCTGACAGTCAAATCCATCTGTTCCGATTACATA